>CAYNOE010000045.1:0-6774 GCA_964398745.1 uncultured Lachnobacterium sp. | reverse complement strand
GGGGATTACCTACGTACATCGCTCCGCGTAAGCGGACTATAAATGCGATGTGCTCTCTGTAATCCCCTGTTTTTCAAGGGGATTACCTACGTACATCGCTCCGCGTAAGCGGACTATAAATGCGATGTGCTCCTTATCCCCTTCTTTGTATTACAAAATATACAGCACATGGCAGCTTTGTATCAGTGTTTTGCCCGTGCTGTATATTTTTTGGGCTTTTCTTTTTTGCACTGTCATGGTATAATAAGCAAGGTATGCTTATTATACTGCACGAAGAAGTGTCGTGCTATGTATAGGTTGGAAACAACACAAAATATTTTCAGTGAATCTGGAGGGCCTATGAAAAAAGTCATTGTCGTAACCGACAGTAACAGTGGTATTACACAAAAACAGGCAGAAGAATATGGCGTTGTGGTTCTTCCCATGCCATTTTATATTAACGGACAGATGTATTATGAAGATATAGACCTGACACAGGAACAGTTTTACCGGAAACTGACAGAAGGCGGGGAGATTAAGACCTCCATGCCGGTAGTCGGGGATGTGACAGGGCAGTGGGACAGGCTTTTGGAGGAGTATGATGAAATCGTGCATATTCCGATGTCTTCAGGATTAAGCAGTTCCTGCGAGACCGCAGCGATGCTGGCACAGGATTATGATGGCAGGGTACAGGTAGTAGATAACCAGCGGATTTCCGTAACCATGCGCCAGTCAGTGCTGGATGCCAGAGAACTGGCAGAGGATGGGAAAAGTGCTGCGGAAATCAAGGGGATACTGGAGAAAAACAAACTGGAATCCTCCATTTATATTATGGTGGATACCCTGGAATATCTGAAAAAGGGCGGGCGGATTACACCGGCTGCTGCTGCACTTGGTACGCTTTTAAAGCTCAAACCGGTGCTGCAGATACAGGGTGAGAAACTTGATTCTTTTGCGAAAGCGCGAACGGTGAAACAGGCAAAGTCCATGATGATTGAAGCTATGAAAACAGATTTTGACAAACGTTTTCACAGCCCGGACGGAAAAAAAATGCATCTTGCTATGGCATATACCCATGACTTTGCAGCAGCGGAAGAGTTTAAAAAAGAGGTGGAGGCGGCATTTCCAAATAATGAAATTGTGTTAAATCCGTTATCACTCTCCGTATCCTGCCACATAGGACCGGGAGCCCTTGCAATTGCATGCTCAAAGAAGATTGACGGAGGCAGGATTTAAACCGGTCCGGCAGAAAAGAAGACCGTTACAGGAATGATTAAGGAATAACAGGAGGAATGTAAAGAGATGGTAAAAGCAGTTGTTGGCGCAAACTGGGGAGATGAAGGAAAAGGAAAAATAACAGATATGCTGGCAAAGCAGGCAGATATCATTGTTCGCTTTCAGGGAGGAGCAAATGCAGGCCATACCATAGTAAATGATTATGGGAAATTTGCACTGCATACCCTTCCGTCCGGTGTATTTTACGACCACACCACAAGTGTGATTGGCAATGGTGTGGCGCTTAACATTCCCGTTCTCTTTGATGAAATAAAATCAATTACAGATCGGAATGTACCAAAGCCGAAGATTTTAGTTTCTGACAGGGCACAGATTGTTATGCCGTACCATATCCTGTTTGACCAGTATGAAGAGGAGCGTCTGGGAGGAAAGTCCTTCGGCTCTACCAAGTCCGGGATTGCTCCTTTTTATTCCGATAAATATGCAAAAATCGGTTTTCAGGTCAGCGAACTTTTTGATGAGGAGCTGTTAAAGGAAAAGGTGGTAAGGGTTGCAGAACAGAAAAACGTACTGCTGGAGCATTTATACCACAAGCCGTTAATTCAGACGCAGGAATTACTGGATACCCTGCATGAATACCGTGATATGGTTGCCCCGTATGTCTGTGATGTATCCTTATATCTGGACCAGGCGTTAAAGGAAGGGAAAACCATCCTTCTGGAGGGACAGCTTGGAACATTAAAGGATCCGGACCATGGAATTTACCCGATGGTTACTTCTTCCTCCACACTGGCGGCATACGGCGCAATTGGTGCGGGTATTCCTCCATATGAAATCAAACAGGTGATTACAGTCTGCAAGGCATATTCTTCAGCGGTTGGCGCGGGTGCTTTTGTCAGTGAGATTTTCGGGGATGAGGCGGACGAGCTGCGCAGACGCGGCGGTGACGGCGGAGAGTTTGGTGCAACGACCGGACGTCCAAGGCGCATGGGCTGGTTTGACTGTGTGGCAAGCAGATACGGCTGCCGCCTGCAGGGAACCACGGACGTGGCATTTACAGTGCTGGATGTACTTGGTTACCTGGATGAGATTCCAGTCTGCGTTGGCTATGAAATCGACGGGGAAGTTACAAAGGATTTTCCGGTGACTGCAAAGCTGGAAAAGGCAAAACCGGTGTTAAAGGTGCTTCCGGGCTGGAAAACGGACATCCGCGGAATCAGAAGCTATGACGAGCTGCCGGAAAACTGCAGGAATTACATTGAATTTATTGAACAGGAAATCGGCTATCCGGTTACCATGGTATCCAACGGACCGGGACGTGACGATATCATTTACCGGAAGTCTGCACTGGGCAGATAATATACAGACATGGACATATAATAAAAACAGAGGATTCGTTTGCGAACCCTCTGTTTTTATGTATCCTTTTCTGAATCCGAAGCATTCTTTTTTGTGATGAGCCGGTAAATAAACTGGTATGTCCAGAGCAGTATGGGAATAATGACAGTTGCAAAAACAGATGCCTTAAACATCCCCATGGTCTGGCTTTTGTCAGTGATAGCACAGACCAGGGTGGCAAGGTACAGTCCGGCTAAAAGAACTACACCTGCCATGGCAAGTATCTTTTTTATTTTTTTCATGAAGCGGCCTCCTTATGGTTTATAGTAAAATAAGTATTTTTACTATAACGGAAAAAACAGGTTTCGTCAATGCCGGTGTGAGTTCATGATTTTACCAGCCGTTTTTCTTTCCATTTGCCCGACTGCCAGCGCAGGAACATACACAGGGCGCGTATGCATTCGTCCATTGCCATTCCAATGTATGCCCCGGTAACAAGAAGTCCCAGACGTATGCCGAAGAAATAAGTTCCGCCCACTGCAAAAAGATACATGAATATCACTGCTATAACGGTTGTAAATACAGCATCCCCGGTTGTCTTTAGTGCATTTCCAAAAACCAGATTGCAGGTTCGGCCGATTTCCAGTACAATGTCGATAAAAAGCAGTCTGGAAACCAGAGCGGTTATTTCGGCATTGTCAGTAAAAATCTGCATCAGAAAACCGGAAGACAGGGCAATCAGTGTTTCCATTACGGTTGCGGTTATGATTCCAAGCAGTGCAGCCTTTCTGGTTTCCCGGAGACACTCTTCATATTTTCCCGAACCAATCCGCCATCCGGTCAGAATTGCGTTTGCCTGTGCAAGCGCTGCCCCTACACAGTAGGAGAAGTTCGCAAGCTGCATGGCATAGGAACGTGCGGTTACATTGATGCCTGCAGCATCCATCTGGTTGAGGAGACGGATGATCAGTGTCATTGCAACATTATAAAGAGCTGTTTCTGCAGCAGAGGGAAGACCGATTTTTATAATCTGGCCAAATACTTCCGGTATGGGCAGCCGGAAGGAATCTTTTATATGTATCAGGCGCCTGGATGCCATTATTACCATAAAAAGGTTCAAAAAACGTGACAGCACGGTTGCTGCGGCTGCACCTGCAACGCCCATGTCAAGTCCGAAAATAAAGACTGCATTCATCACCAGATTGGCGATGTTAGCTGTAACTGTTGCAAACAGCGGCTGTTTTGTAAAGCCAAATGCACGGAGGTAACTGGAAAAGACCGGGATTAACGCATTGATAAAACAGCCTCCGCCAACAATTTTCAGATAGGTTGCAGCATAGGACATAAGTTCAGGAGCAATTCCCACCATGTTTAGGATGCTTTCAGCGCCGAAAAACAGAAGCACAGCCAGAAGTACACCGATAATTCCGTTAAATACGAGTCCCAACTGCCTTGCCTGGTAGGCAACTCCGTTTTTTTTGGCACCAATATACTGTGTCATGACCGCAATCATACCGGAAGAAATAATGGAAAACATAATAATGAATATACCGATATATGTGTTTGCTGTACCGACGGCCCCGACAGCTTTATCTCCCACGGAGGACAGCATCAGAGTATCTGCCATTCCGGCAAGCATCTGGCAGAGTATTTCCAGACAGATTGGTATAAACAGCTGCTTCAGGTTTTTCTGCTTTCCTTCCATACGTATCTTTCCTCCTTTTTTATTTTATTTTATCTCATTTTTCAGATGATTACTTGCATTATTTCAGCGTAAAATTGTATTATTTCTACTTTTGTGGTAAAATAAAGTGAAATTTTGCATGGGCTGAGGTTAAACGGAGGAGAAGATATGATTCTGGAGCTGAAAGAAACCAGACCGCATGGAACGAAAGAATATCCTTATGACCAGTGTTTCATACACAATGTAAGGCATAATTTCCAGTTTCCGGTTCACTGGCATGATGAGTTTGAAATTATCTATATCATAAAGGGAAGCCTGAAGATATCAATAGAAGACCGTGACTATACGGGGACAGCAGGGACCGTGTTTCTGGTGAATCCGAAGGAATTGCATTTAATGGGATCCGCTGACCTTTCAGTCGCCTATTATACGCTGCTGTTTCCGCTGGAATTTATTTCTTTCCAGTCAAAAGATGAGCTGGAACAGACGCTGCTTCAGCCGCTGCGGAGCGGACAGCTTCTGCTGGCAAATGAAATAACAGATGCAGTCCTCCTTAATAAACTTGGAAACCTGTTTGATGAGATAGTTCTCTTAAATGATGAAAAGCCGCTCTGCTATCAGCTGAAAACACGGATTTTACTTCTTACTTTTTTAAGCCGAATGATGGAGCAGGGGCTTTTTACTGTACCGAAGACATTGAGCCGCACAGGCAGGCAAAAAGAGCTGCTTATTTATATTCAGGAACATTACATGGAAGATATTACGCTGCAGACACTTGCAAATGAGTTTCATCTGTCTGAAAAATATATTTCCCGGTATTTTAAAGAACATTTTTGCCTGACATTTTCCCATTATCTGAATCATCTGCGTCTGACTAATGCGCAGAGGCTGCTTGAGACAACAGAGCTGTCTGTAACGGAAACTGCACTGCGTTCCGGTTTTTCCAGCGTCAGTTATTTTATACGGATGTTTAAGGAATGTTACGGGATTTCACCGTTAAAGTACCGGAAGACTGTCTACCGGGAAATAAAATGATAATAATTTGTACTTGGAAAAAGAAAATTCTTTTGTTATAATACAAATATATGTGGATTTTCCATGTAAATTCGTATATGATGAAGGTGGTATTAAAATGGCTTTATTACAGGAGTGGCAGAAGATTGCCTATAATGAGAAAGCAAACCAGAATGAACTTCAGCGGTTCTGGCAGAGATATTTTCTGCTGGAGAAGGGAGTTTACGAAAAGCTTTTAACAAATCCGGATGAGACGGTGAGCGGAACCGTAAAGGAGCTTGCTGAAAAATATGAACTTTCCATCCTGGAGATGGCGGGATTTCTGGATGGTATCAATGAAAGTCTCGTGGAGCCGAATCCAATTGAAACCATGGAGGAGGATACTGTTGTAAGCCTCGCATTTGACAAGGTAAAACTGTACAAAAATATGGTCGCTGCAAAGGCGGACTGGCTCTACGGGCTGCCGATGTGGGATGATATTTTTGATGCTGATACAAAAAAAGCACTTTATCTGGAACAGAAAAAGTCCGGTACCGTCCATGTTGGAAAGAAAATCGGGCGAAATGACCCGTGTCCGTGCGGAAGCGGGAAGAAATACAAGCTGTGTTGCGGCAGGTAATTAAGAAAGTGACCACAGTACCGTATCACGCGATAGGATCCGGTAAATTTTGCATGAACGATGTTCAGGGTGAAGGGAGACCAAAACATGAAAAAAATAAAAACATACTGGAATTCATTATCGGAAACTATGATGATTACAAAAAAGGAGCACTGCCTGCTTCTGGTTATTTCCGTGCTGGCAGGCTGTATCATCGGAATGTTGATTTCTCCGAGAAAGACCATCTGCTGTGGCAATGGAAACGGCGGTGAACACCATTATTATGGTCCGTCAGGGGATGATCAGGATTTTGAGGAGTAGATGGCTGGTCTGGGTTCAAAGAAGGAGAGATAAAAATGAAGGTTAAATTAAAGGATGGCTCATTCAAGGAATACAGTGAAGAAAAATCTGTTTATGAAATTGCAGCAGATATTAGTGAAGGACTGGCAAGGAATGCATGTGCCGGAGAGGTAGACGGTAAAATCGTTGATTTAAGAACGGTGATCGACAGCGACTGTGAACTGAATATTGTGACAGCCTCTGATCCGGCAGGACTTACCGTTATCCGGCATACAGCTTCCCATATTCTTGCGGAAGCGGTAAAACGTCTGTTTCCGGAGGCGAAAGTAACCATTGGACCGGCAATCGAAGACGGTTTTTATTATGATTTTGATGCAGAGCCGTTTTCCAGGGAGGATCTGGACAAATTAGAGGCGGAAATGAAAAAAATCATCAAGGAAGGGCATGAGATTACCCGTTTTACCCTTCCGAGAAATGAAGCAATCCAGTTTATGAAGGACAGGAATGAGCCGTACAAGGTGGAGCTGATTGAAGATTTACCGGAAGATTCTGAGATTAGCTTTTATGACCAGGGCGGCTTTGTGGATTTATGCGCAGGACCGCATCTGATGAGTACAAAGGGCGT
>CAYNOE010000044.1:0-15645 GCA_964398745.1 uncultured Lachnobacterium sp. | reverse complement strand
TAAATCAACAGGCGATGTGATCGATTAATTGAAGAGAGGAGGACAAAACATTGAGCAGACTGAGAGAACAGTATGAAAATGAGATCAAGGATGCAATGATCAAAAAGTTTGGCTACAAGAATACAATGCAGGTTCCGAAGCTTGACAAAATCGTGGTAAACATGGGTGTTGGTGAGGCTAAGGAGAACGTAAAGATTCTTGACGCAGCTGTAAAGGACATGGAGACAATCACTGGTCAGAAAGCTGTTACTACAAAGGCAAAACATGCAATTGCAAACTTTAAGATTCGTGAAGGCATGCCGATCGGATGTAAGGTTACCTTACGTGGAGAGAAGATGTATGAGTTTGCTGACCGCCTGATTAATCTGGCTTTACCCCGCGTGCGTGATTTCAGGGGCGTAAATCCAAATGCATTCGACGGCCGCGGTAACTATGCACTTGGCATCAAGGAACAGATTATTTTCCCGGAGATTGAGTACGACAAGGTAGACAAGATTCGCGGAATGGATGTTATTTTTGTTACGACAGCAAAGACAGATGAAGAGGCACGTGAACTTTTGGCACAGTTTAATATGCCGTTTGCTAAGTAATCAGGAGGGAGTTTTAATGGCTAAAACAAGTATGAAAGTGAAACAGCAGCGCAAACAGAAATTCTCTACCAGAGAATATACACGCTGCAGAATTTGTGGACGTCCACATTCAGTTTTGAGAAAATACGGAATCTGCAGGGTATGTTTCCGTGAGTTAGCTTATAAAGGTCAGATTCCAGGAGTTAAGAAGGCTTCATGGTAAAACGAAAAGGAGGAAATATACATCATGATGACAAGTGATCCAATTGCAGATATGCTTACAAGAATTCGTAATGCCAATACTGCTAAGCATGATACCGTAGATATTCCGTCTTCCAAAATCAAGATTGCCATAGCTGGCATTCTGGTTGATGAAGGATATATCCAGAAGTATGACATCGTGGAAGATGGTAACTTCAAAACCATCCGTGTTACCTTAAAATATGGTGCAGACAAGAATGAGAAAGTTATCACCGGCATCAAGAGAATTTCCAAGCCGGGTCTTCGCGTGTATGCGGGCAAGGATGAAATTCCAAGTGTCCTTGGCGGACTGGGAATCGCGATTCTTTCCACAAACCAGGGAATTGTTACTGACAAGGAAGCCAGAAAGCTTCAGGTAGGCGGAGAAGTCCTGGCATTTGTCTGGTAGTCAGGTTAGTTAATTTGAATTGAGAAAATAGGAGGTACGGGCATGTCACGAATAGGAAGAATGCCAATCGCAGTACCGGCTGGTGTTACAGTTGATATTGCAGAAAATAATCATGTGACTGTAAAAGGTCCAAAAGGAACCCTTGAGAGAACACTTCCATCCGAGATGGAAATTAAATTAGAGGGTTCAGAAGTTAAGGTATCCAGACCAAACGACTTAAAGAGAATGAAATCCCTGCACGGATTAACCAGAACACTGATTAACAACATGGTTATCGGGGTTACGGAAGGATATTCAAAGGTTCTTGAGGTAAACGGTGTTGGTTACAGGGCTTCCAAGTCCGGAAAGAAGCTGACGCTCAACCTTGGATATTCCCATCCGGTTGAAATGATTGATCCGGAAGGCCTTGAGGCAGTTGTTGAGGATAACAGGATTACCGTCAAGGGAATCGATAAAGAAAAAGTAGGCCAGTATGCAGCGGAAATCAGGGATAAGAGAAGACCGGAGCCATATAAGGGCAAGGGTATCAAGTATGCTGATGAAGTTATTAGACGTAAAGTTGGTAAGACTGGTAAGAAATAATTAAAGGAGTGGACAAAAATGGTTAATAAAAAATCAAGGACAGAAGTCCGCAGAAAGAAACACAGAAGAATGCGTTATCGTCTTTCAGGTAGCGCAGCGCGTCCGCGTTTAGCCGTATTCAGAAGTAATAACCATATGTATGCTCAGATTATTGATGATACAGCTGGCAATACACTTGTAGCAGCCTCTACACTGGAAAAAGATGTAAAAGCAGAACTTGAAAAGACTAATAACATGGATGCAGCAGCAAAGCTTGGTACCGTTATTGCAAAAAAAGCATTGGATAAGGGTATTACCACAATTGTCTTTGACCGGGGCGGTTATATTTACGCAGGAAAAGTAAAGGCATTAGCTGAAGCAGCAAGAGAAGCTGGTTTAGAATTCTAGGAGGAAACAGATATGAAACGTGAAATCATTGATGCTAGTCAGTTAGAATTAGTTGACCAGGTTGTTGACATCAAGCGTGTAACAAAGGTTGTTAAGGGTGGACGTAACATGCGTTTCACAGCTCTCGTTGTTGTTGGCGACAAGAATGGTCACGTTGGTGCCGGTCTTGGAAAAGCAGCAGAAATTCCGGAAGCAATCCGCAAAGGAAAAGAAGATGCAACCAAAAGACTGATCAACGTTAAGCTGGATGATAACAAATCCATTACACATGATGTAACCGGGAAATATACAGGGGCTTCCGTACTGTTAAAGAGGTCTCCGGAAGGTACCGGAATCATCGCAGGCGGTCCTGCGCGTTCCGTATGCGAGCTTGCCGGAATCAGCAATATCCGTACCAAGTCACTGGGTTCAAATAACAAGCAGAATGTGGTGCTTGCCACAATTGAGGCACTTTCCCAGCTCAGAAGTCCGGAAGAAGTTGCAAAACTTCGCGGTAAATCCGTAGAAGAAATCTTGGGATAAGGAGGAACAGATCATGGCAGACAAAGTAAGGGTTACACTGGTTAAATCGACAATTGGTGCTGTTCCGAAGAACAAAAAGACAATTGTTGCACTTGGATTGACCAAGATGAATAAGACAGTTGAGTTACCGAATAACGCTGGTACACAGGGCGCAATTCGCAAGGTGGCTCCGTATTTGAAAGTAGAAGAAGTGTCAGAATAAGATAAGGAGGTGCCATAATGGATTTATCCAGTTTAAAGGGGGCAGAAGGTTCCCGTAAGCAGAAGTTCAGAAAAGGCCGCGGGCATGGTTCAGGAAACGGCAAGACTGCAGGCAAGGGACACAAAGGTCAGAAAGCCCGTTCCGGAGCACCAAGACCAGGATTTGAAGGCGGTCAGATGCCATTATACAGAAGATTACCGAAGAGAGGGTTTAAGTGCAGAAATTCCAAGGATATAGTTGGTATTAACATTTCCCTTCTTGAAAGGTTTGATAATGGTGCAGTGGTATCTGTGGATACATTGGTTGAAACCGGCATTGTCAGAAACCCGAAAGATGGAGTAAAGATTCTTGGAAATGGCGAATTTACTAAGAAGCTCACCGTTCAGGCAAATGCATTCAGTGCAGGGGCAAAGGAAAAGATTGAGGCTCTTGGTGGAAAAGCAGAGGTGATTTAATGTTTGAAACACTGCGTAGTGCTTTTAAAGTAAAAGATATTCGCAACCGGATTCTCTTTACCTTTTTTATGCTTGTTGTCATCCGGATTGGAAGCGAGCTTCCGGCTCCGGGCGTGGACGGTGAAGTATTTAGACAGTGGTGGGAGAGCCAGTCAAATGACGGATTGGGATTTTTTAATGCAATTACAGGCGGTTCGTTTATGAACATGTCCATTTTTGCATTAAATATTACCCCGTATATTACGTCTTCCATTATTATACAGCTTCTCACGATTGCGATTCCAAAGCTTGAGGAAATACAGCGGGACGGGGAAGAGGGCAGAAAGAAAATTGCTTCCATTACCCGTTACCTGACAGTGGCACTGGCACTGATTGAGTCAATTGCAATGACGGTTGGTTTTTACCGTGGAAATAACCTGACCAGCCAGAGTCCCCTGACGGTTATTATGGTTGTGACAGGACTGACTGCAGGTTCTGCCGTTCTGATGTGGATTGGTGAGCGTATTACGGAGAAAGGTGTTGGAAACGGTATATCAATCGTGCTCGTAATCAATATTATTTCCCGTATGCCGGAAGATATGAAAACACTCTGGAGCCAGTTTATCGCAAATAAATCGATTCCAAAAGGAATTCTTGCAGGTGTGATTATTCTTGCAATCATCATTGCCATGGTTGTGTTCGTAGTAATTCTGCAGGATGCAGAGCGCAGGATTCCGGTCCAGTATTCCAAGAAGCTGCAGGGACGCAGGCAGGCGGGAGGACAGGCTACGCATATCCCGCTCAAGGTAAATACCGGCGGTGTAATTCCGGTCATCTTTGCGCAGTCGCTGCTGCAGACGCCGGTTATCATTGCATCCATCCTTGGAAAGGGCAACGGTACCGGTATTGGCAGTAAGATTTTAAGAGGTATGTCACAGTCAAACTGGTGTAATCCGGAAGAGCCGGTCTATACCATCGGACTGGCCGTTTACCTTCTGCTGATTATTGCGTTTGCATATTTCTATACACAGATTACGTTTAATCCACTGGAGATTGCGAACAATATGAAGCGTTCCGGAGGATTTATTCCGGGCATCCGTCCGGGTAAACCGACCAGTGACTATCTGAACCAGATACTGAATTATATTGTGTTTATCGGGGCAATCGGCTTATCGATTGTTGCGGTGATTCCGATTTTCTTTAACGGTGTGTTTAAGGCAGATGTTTCCTTTGGGGGAACGTCCATCATCATTGTAGTTGGTGTTGTCATTGAAACCTTAAAGCAGATAGAATCACAAATGAGGGTACGCTATTACAAAGGATTTTTAAACGAATAATTATGTGCTGGAGATACTGGGTATGGTATCTCCATTCATAATATAAACGGGCTGATATTTGAATGAAGGGAGAAAAATTTTATGAAAATTATTATGTTAGGCGCTCCGGGAGCCGGAAAAGGAACGCAGGCAAAGCAGATTGCGGCAAAGTACCAGATTCCCCATATTTCCACAGGGGATATTTTCCGTGCAAATATTAAAAACAACACGGAGCTTGGAAAAAAAGCAAAGACCTATATGGACCAGGGGGCACTGGTGCCGGACGAACTGACCTGTGACCTTGTGATGGACCGTATTAAGCAGGATGACTGCAAAAACGGTTTTGTACTGGACGGGTTTCCAAGAACCATCCCGCAGGCCGAGGCACTGGATGCAGCACTGAAAAAAATTAACGAGACCATGGATTATGCCATTGATGTGGATGTTCCAGACGAGAATATTGTAAGCCGTATGAGCGGCAGGCGTGCCTGCCTAAACTGTGGTGCAACCTACCATATCGAGTTTAATCCGACAAAGGTTGAGGGAAAATGTGATGCCTGCGGCAGCGAGACGGTACTGCGTGACGACGATAAGCCGGAAACGGTTCAGAAGCGTCTTAGTGTATACCATGACCAGACACAGCCGTTGATTGAATATTATAAGGGACAGGGAATTCTTAAGTCTGTGGATGGAACGAAACCAATGGATCAGGTATTTGCAGATATTGTGGGTATTTTAGGTGAATAGAACATGAAAGTGACCATAAAATCTGCTGGGGAGATTGAACTGATGAGGGAGGCGGGGCGAATCCTCGCCATGGTTCACCAGAATCTCGCAAAGGAAATCAAACCCGGCATGTCAACAGCGGACATTGACCGGATTGGGGAAGACATGATCCGGAGTTACGGATGCATTCCTTCTTTTAAGAATTATCTTGGTTATCCTGCCTCGATCTGTGTATCGGTTAATGAAGAGGTTGTACACGGGATTCCGTCAGAGCACAGAGTGATAGAAGAGGGTGATATCGTAAGCCTGGACGCAGGCGTAATTTACAGGGGATATCATTCCGATGCTGCAAGAACCATTCCGGTTGGAACTGTCAATGCACAGGCCAGACTTCTGGTTGAGCGTACAAGGGAATCTTTTTTCCGCGGCATGGAAATGGCGCGTGCAGGAAAGCATCTTCATGATATTTCCCGGGCAATCGGTGATTATGCGGAAAGTTTTGGATACGGCGTGGTACGGGATTTGTGCGGACATGGAATCGGAAGCAGCCTGCATGAGGAACCCGAGATTCCGAATTACCGTAAGCTCCTGCGGGGCATAAAGCTTTTGCCGGGAATGACGCTTGCGGTGGAACCGATGGTCAATGCCGGAACACAGGATGTATTTTGGGATGAGAATGGATGGACGGTGATTTCGGCTGACCAGTCATTATCTGCACATTACGAGAATACGATACTAATTACAGAAGGTGAGCCTGAAATCCTCTCCCTGACAGAAGAAGAAAAGCAGGCGGGACTTTTGGAAGCAATTTAACCAGTATAATGAATAGAGGAGGAAATGTTATGTCAAAAGCAGATGTGATAGAAGTTGAAGGTGTGGTGGTGGAGAAACTGCCAAACGCATTCTTTAAGGTGGAGCTGGAAAACAAACACCAGATTCTGGCGACCATCAGCGGAAAGCTCCGCATGAATTTTATCCGTATCCTGCCGGGAGATAAGGTAACGATTGAAATGTCTCCTTATGACCTGACCAAGGGAAGAATTATCTGGAGAGATAAATAAAAATCTTGACTTTGCGGGGACGGATGTGTATAATGTTATACGGACACTTTTGGAAAAGTTCCTGCCATAGGTGAAAAACCACAGAAACAGGGCTTTTTACAGAGAAAGGAGGATTTGCTGTGAAGGTAAGATCATCAGTTAAACCTATTTGCGAGAAATGCAAAGTCATTAAAAGAAAAGGAAGCATCAGAATTATCTGTGAAAATCCAAAGCATAAGCAGAGACAGGGATAGTTTCTTTTCGTCACCAGATTATGTGCGGCTGCAGCGCATAAGGCGCTGTTCATAATAAACAGAAGCATACTCTGTTCTTCTGCCCCTGGTACCGGATGGCAGAAGAAGAACTATGCGAATATGGCGGTTTTTTTTGTATACACACATTTCAGGACGTGCAACCGTAGCTGTATAGGAGAAGAACTCGGGAGAAAAGGCAGGTGTATGGTTGCAGTGCACCTGCGGGATAACTGAAAACCACTAAAATTTTATGGAGGTGTAAACACACATGGCTCGTATTGCAGGTGTAGATTTACCAAGGGAAAAACGTGTAGAAATCGGCTTGACTTATATTTACGGAATCGGAAGATCCAGTTCAAACCGCATCCTTAAGGAAGCAAATGTAAATCCTGATACACGTGTCAGGGATTTGACTGATGATGAAGTGAAAAGAATCAGTGCAGTCATTGATGAAACGCAGGTTGTGGAAGGTGATTTAAGAAGGGAAGTTGCCCTTAATATCAAAAGACTTCAGGAAATTGGATGCTATCGTGGTATCCGCCATAGGAAGGGACTTCCGGTTCGCGGGCAGAAGACAAAGACCAATGCCAGAACAAGAAAGGGTCCTAAGAGAACAGTAGCAAATAAAAAGAAATAATGTTTGAGAGAAAGTAGGTTAGTTTAGATATGGCTAAAAACGTTGCAAAAAAAACAACTAAAAAGCGCGTAAAGAAAAACGTTGAACGCGGACAGGCACACATTCAGGCATCTTTCAATAACACGATTGTTACGCTGACGGATACTGAAGGAAATGCTTTATCATGGGCAAGTGCCGGTGGTCTTGGATTCAGAGGTTCAAAGAAATCTACTCCATATGCTGCGCAGATGGCAGCAGAAACTGCTACAAAGGCAGCTTTAATTCACGGTTTAAAGACAGTTGACGTATTTGTGAAAGGACCAGGCTCAGGGAGGGAGGCAGCAATCCGCGCCCTTTCAGCATGTGGTCTTGAAGTTACATCCATCAGGGACGTGACTCCGGTACCTCACAATGGATGCCGTCCACCAAAGCGAAGAAGAGTCTAAATGGGAGGTATAGAGTAAAATGGCAGTTAATAGAGTACCTGTACTTAAAAGATGCAGATCACTTGGTTTGGAGCCAAGTTATTTAGGATATGATAAGAAGTCCAAAAGAAATCTTACAAGGTCAAACCGTAAGGTGTCAGAATACGGACTTCAGTTAAGGGAAAAGCAGAAAGCCAAGTTCATTTATGGTGTACTGGAGAAGCCTTTCCGTAATTATTACAGGAAAGCGGACAGAATGAAAGGACTGACTGGTCCGAACCTTATGACAATTCTTGAGACAAGGCTTGACAATGTTATTTTTCGTCTCGGATTTGCAAGAACCAGAAGGGAAGCAAGACAGGTGGTAGACCATAAGTTCGTTACTGTAAACGGCAAAGTTGTCAATATTCCTTCTTATCTTGTTAAGGCGGGAGATGTTGTTGAGATTAAGGAAAGTAAGAAAAATATTCAGCGTATGAAAGACATCATTGAAGTTGCCGGCGGAAGAATTGTTCCGGAATGGCTGGATGTTGACCAGGAGAAGCTGCAGGGCACCATAAAAGAGTTGCCAAAGCGTGAGCAGATTGATGTTCCCGTAAATGAAATGCTTATTGTCGAGTTATATTCCAAGTAATAATTAAAAATGCAGCAGGGAATCGGACAGACTTCCCTGTCTGGGCAGTGCTCCTGCATGGCAGGGGCATTGTGTGGAATAAATGCTGGACAATACCCGAGAAGGAGGGACTTTGTAGTGTTCGATTTTGAAAAACCAAAAATTGAAATCGCTGATATTTCAGAAGACAAGACATATGGTAAATTTGTTGTAGAGCCTTTGGAAAGAGGGTATGGTACTACACTTGGCAATTCGCTCAGGAGAATTATGCTTTCTTCACTGCCGGGTGCAGCCGTCAGTCAGCTTAAGATTGAGGGGGTTCTTCATGAATTCAGTTCCATTCCGGGCGTAAAGGAAGATGTTGCTGAAATTATTATGAACATCAAGAACCTTGCTATCCGCAATAACAGTTCTACAAATGAACCAAAAGTTGCTTACATTGAATTCGAAGGTGAAGGCGTTGTTACAGCAGCAGATATTCAGGTGGATTCGGATATTGAAATTATGAATCCTGAGCTGGTAATAGCTCATCTGAATGGTGGAAGAGACTGTAAATTATACATGGAGCTTACGATTACAAAAGGCAGGGGATACACCAGTGCTGACAAGAACAAAACAGAGGATATTCCGATTGGTGTAATTGCGATTGATTCCATTTATACACCGGTTGACCGTGTGAATGTGACAATCGAGAATACCCGTGTAGGCCAGGTAACAGATTATGATAAGCTTACACTGGATGTATATACCAATGGAACACTGGAACCAGACGAGGCTGTGAGTCTTGCTGCAAAGGTTTTAAGCGAGCATCTCAATCTCTTCATTGATCTGTCGGACGCAGCACAGCAGGCAGAGGTAATGGTTGAAAAGGAATATGACGCACAGGAGAAGGTTCTCGAAATGAATATTGATGAACTGGAGCTTTCCGTACGTTCCTATAACTGTTTAAAGAGAGCCGGAATCAATACCGTTGCAGAACTGATTAACCGGACACCGGAAGATATGATGAAGGTTCGTAACCTTGGACGTAAATCCCTTGAAGAAGTATTAAACAAGCTTAAAGAACTGGGGTTGCAGTTAAACCAGGGAGAGGATTAAGGAATGAGATACATTAAAAATGTACCTCGTTTGGCGGTGTCAGTAAAACCGATGGGTGTGACAGCGTCAGATTTATCCGTTTTGGATAGGAAAATAAAAATATGGATTCGTTCAGTAAGGCTAAAGAGCATGAACGGATACCCCGCAGGGAGGAAAAAACAATGGCAAAATATCGTAAATTAAGCAGAACATCCAGCCAGAGAAAGGCACTGTTAAGAAATCAGGTAACTGCACTGATTGCACATGGAAAGATTGTGACAACAGAGGCTAAGGCTAAGGAAGTAAGAAAGATTGCAGAGGGACTGATTGCAAAAGCAGTCCGTGAAAAAGATAATTACGATGAAGTAACAATTACCGCCAAGGTTCCGCGTAAAGACGCAGACGGAAAAAGAGTCAAGGAAGTCGTTGACGGAAAGCGCGTGACGGTTTATGACCAGGTGGAAAAGACGATTAAAAAAGACCAGCCGTCCCGTCTTCATGCAAGAAGACAGATTCTTAAGGTTCTTTATCCGTACAAAGAGTCTGATGGAACCAGAAAAGGTACAAAGGAAATTGATCTTGTTGAAAAGTTATTTAACGAGATTGCACCTAAGTATGTAGGACGTAATGGTGGTTACACAAGAATTGTTAAGATTGGACAGCGCAGGGGTGATGGTGCCCTTGAGGTTCTTCTTGAGTTAGTATAGGAAATAAATAACAGATACCAGGAAATCCTCTCCGCGAAAGCGGAGGGGATTTTTTTGCAAATTTTTCTTCTGCATTTAAGGATTTTTTAATAATTCCTCTCTTATAATACCCATAACGAAGCTAGTGTCTTGTACCGTTCACATTTCGCCAAATGGCTTGTCTGAATTTCCATCTGCCGCGTTGTTGTCGGTCAACGATGCCACCGCATCGCCTCCCTCCGCCGCCTTGCAGACTGAAAATTCATCCTGCGCCATTAGGCTGAAAATGAACGGTACAAGACACTGGTATGGAACAAAAAACAAAGCAGAGGAAAGGAAAAAAAGATATGTGGCTGGAAATATTAAAAAAAGATTTAATTAAGCAAAAAGGAGTCAACATCATTCTGTTTTTCTTCATCATGCTGTCCACAGTATTTCTGGCGAGCAGCGTCAGCAATACAACTCTGGTGATGAAAGGCATAGACAATTTTATCGGATATGCCAATGTCGCGGATCTGACAATGGTGCTTGCCACTGATGAGGAAAAGGGAGCACTGGACAAAGCATTGGACGGTTATGAGGGAATCACAAAGTATGGCACCGAAGAGCTGTGTGAAATAAAAGTAGATGATATCACAGCAGTAACGGATGGAAAAACGAAAGGCATTCAGTCAAAGGGAAATGACCTTTACATTGGATATACAGGTGCTGAATATATAAAACCGCTGGATGAACAGGGAGATGACCTGGTATTAAAAGAGGGTGAAACAGCACTGCCATATGTGCTGATGGATGCAAACGGAATTCATACCGGGGATGAGCTGCGGTTTCAGATAAATGGTAAAACTTATTCCTATACCGTGGCATGCCAGAGCAGGGATATCGTGTTTGGAAATGATATGTCAGGTATGAACCGATTTTTGTTCTGTAAAGCGGACTATGACAAAATGACAGCAGGCAGCAGCAATGTAAGGATATATATTTACAGTATTAACACAGGTGATGTGGATGGAACAAAAGAATTTGCGGAAGGTGTGGCTTCAAAAACCATAATGTCCACGTTTGAGAAAGGAACATTTAGGTTACTGTATGTATTTGACATGGTTGTGGCGGCACTGTTAATTGTAATCGGAATCTGCCTGATACTGATATCCATGATGATACTGAAATTTTCCCTGACCTTTACCATAGAGGACAATTACCGGGAAATCGGCGTCATGAAAGCGATTGGATTACGAGAATTTGCCATCCGGAAAATCTATTTTGTCAAGTACCTGGCAATTGTAACGGCAGGAGCAGTACTGGGATTTTTCATCAGTATTCCGGTGTCTGCCGTCATGATAAAGAGTGTCAGTAAAAATATGGTGCTTGGTAAAGGTGGAATCTCTGTCAATCTACTGTGCGCATTTGCCGTGATTGTCTTTGTTGCAGGAATCAGTATTCTCTTTACCGGGAAGCTGAAAAAAATCTCTGCAATTGATGCCATCAGAAATGGTGAAAACGGTGAGCGATACAGAAAAAGAAGGGGACTTAGTCTGTATAAGAGAAAACATATGAATACCATTTCATTTCTTGGTTTAAATGATATTCTCTGTAACAAAAGACGCTATATTGTTTTATTCCTGACATTCTGCATCAGCTTTGTACTGATAACCGTGCCGCTTAATACTCTGACGACCATGGAAAGTGATGAAATGGCTGTGAAATTCAATATGAACCCTGACGCGGCAGTATACATGGAAAAGCTGGAAGCAGAAAACGACAAAAATATTCATGATATCAGGGCACTGCAGGACGCCATGCACAGGGTGGAAGGAGAACTGCGTGAAAAAGGATATGAGGCAGACTTAAGTGTAGGTGCATTCTTTTTTATCAGTTTTGCTACAGAGGATGGCGAAAAGACGTTTAAGCATCTGGCCTTTTATCCGGTGGGAGATAAAGGAAACAGCCTCCAGTATAATGAGGGTACAGCGCCGGAGCTGGAAAATGAAATTGCATTCTCCCAAAAGGTTATGGAGGCAAACGGACTGCAGACTGGGGACCGTGTGACAGCAAAAATCAGTGGGGAAAAGAAGAGTTTTATCATTACAGGCACATATACGGACTATATGCAGCTTGGCGAGAGTGCGAGATTAAATCCCACCATCGACATGGGCGGAGAAATTGTTTCAAACTACTGGAAAACAAACGTGGTTATGGATACAGAGCTTTCGCAGAGCGAGCTGGCGGACAAACTGAAAAAAGAACTGCCGCAGTATGAATGGCTTACGGCGCAGGAAGTTATTGACATAAACGTTGGCTCGGTAAAAGATGTTATGAAAGGGATGCAGATCCCAATGACAGGCATGTTGTGTATTCTGATAATGCTTATCGTGCTCTTGATGATGAAGCTGTTTATCGCACGGGAAAAAGGGCAGCTTGCCATGTTGAAAAGCATCGGGTACAAAAACCGCTATATCCAGAAGTGGCTGGTAATGCGGATGGTCTGGGTAGTCATTTTATCCATGGTATTTGCGGTTCCGCTGTCCATGCTGTCCAATGCATTTATTTTAAGGCCGATATTTGCCATTATGGGGGCGGAACTTACGATACGTGTGAATCCGCTTAAGGCATACCTGCTTTATCCGCTGGTACTGCTTGCAGGGATTATTGCCGCCACAGTTTTTGCAACAAACAGCGTGCGAAAAATTAATACCAGTGACATGAAAATTGCAGAGTAAATGAAAAATATAAATATAAAAGAAAGGAAAAGGCTGCAGGCAATTTTTCAATCTTTATTTGTGCCGCAAAAGAGCGGCGACACAAATAGCACCACGCCTGCGGTATGGTACAAATTATGAACGCATTAAAAGTAACCGATTTATGTAAAACCTATGTTGTAAACAAGAGGCAGAACAATGTGCTGCGTAATGTCAGCCTGGAGATTGAGGAGGGAGAAATGGTCGGCGTTATGGGACCTTCCGGTTCCGGAAAAACGACCCTTTTGTACACGGTCAGCGGAATGGACACTGCAACAGCAGGGACAATCCGGTTTTTCGGGGAGGAAATGACAAAACTGTCTGCAAATGAGATGAGCGATATCCGGCTGGAACGGATGGGGTTTGTATTCCAGCAGATGTATATGCTGAAAAATCTGTCGGTATATGATAATATAGTATTACCAGCATTCCAGTCGGCTTCCCGGAAAGAAAAACGCAGCGAAATAAATGAGAGGGCAAAGGTACTGATGGCAAAGCTTGGAATCAGTGATGTGGCGGACAATGATATCAGTGAGATTTCCGGGGGACAGCTCCAGCGTGCCTGCATCGCCAGAAGCATGATTAACAGTCCAAAGATTATCTTTGCCGACGAGCCGACCGGTGCACTGAATAAACAGAACTCCAGGGAAGTCATGAAAGAGCTGAACAAACTGAACGAGGAAGGCACTACCATCATGATGGTAACGCATGATGTCAATGTGGCTTCCCGCTGCGAACGGGTATTTTATATTGAAGACGGAAACATACGTGATGAATTTCAGCTGGGGAAATATACGGAAAACCAGAAGAGGGAACGGGAAAAGAAGCTGAATGACTGGCTGATGCAGTTAGGGTGGTAACTATGTTTGACATACTTATGGTTGAGGACGAGAAAGAATTAGCAGAACTGTTACAAATTTACATGGAAAAGGCAGGATATACAGTAAAAAGGGCATCTTCGGGAGAAGAGGCCCTTGCCTGCCTTGAAAAAGAGGCAGCAAAAATGCTGCTTTTAGATATTACCCTTCCGGGAATTGACGGTTTTACCGTGTGCAGCCATGTGCGTAAAACAGCCAGCATTCCAATCCTGATTATCAGTGCGCGTGCGGGAAAGGAAGACCAGCTAAACGGGTTCAGGCTTGGTGCGGATGATTATATCGAAAAACCGGTGGATCCGGATGTGCTTATGGCAAAAATAGGCTCTGTTTTTGCGCGTGCACATGGAAATCCGGCAAAAAAGGATATCCTTATTTCCGGAAACCTTACAATTGACAAGTCAGCCCGCAGGGTATACAAAAACAAGGAGCAAATCGAACTTAACGGAAAAGAATATGAACTGCTTCTGCTGCTGGCAGAAAATCCGGGAAAAACACTGGATAAAGACTTTCTGTTTAACCGGATCTGGGGCGTGGACAGTTTCAGTGAAAACCAGACGCTGACCGTACACATCAAAATGCTGCGCAATAAAATTGAGGATGACCCGAAAAAACCAGTGCATATTAAGACTGTATGGGGCGTGGGGTACTGCTATGAAGAAATATGACCGGCTGATTTTTCTGTCCGTTGTCCTGTATCTGGTTCTTGCTGCCGGTGCAGGCGGACTTCTCAGAAAACAAAAGAGGGAAAACAGCCAGCTGTATAAAGTGGAAATCAACCGTCTTCTGGCGGATATCCAGACAGAAGATGATTTAATAAATCTGGATTTAAGTAAATACCGGGAGGTGGAGGCGGTTTCATATCTGCCGGTTTCTAAGACAGACCGGCAGATTATTTCAGATTTTTACCAGGGGACAAACGGCAGGATGTATATGGTGTTTCCTCTTTACGGAGAGTCCAAAGGGCAGGAAGAATTATCAGGGTATCTCCGGTTTGATTACAAAAAAGCGGATGATACAGCAGGAGTCCTGTTTTTGGTGGAGATTGTTTTATTACTGATGGAACTGTCTGTACTTGCCGTTTTATATTATTTCAGGCATCACCTTATCGGTCCCTTTGAGCGGATGCAGGACATGGCATATGAACTGTCAAAAGGTAATCTGCAGGGAGAGATGAAAACCGAAAAAAGTCAGTTGTTTGGCAAATTTGTCTGGGGAATGAATGCATTAAAGGATGAGCTGCAGGTCAGCAGAAACCGTGAACTGCAGCTGCAGAAAGAAAAAAAGCTGCTCCTTCTGTCCCTTTCCCATGATATAAAAACACCGCTTCACATGATTACATTGTACACAAGGGCACTGGCTGACGGTATTTATTCCACAGGAGAGGAACAGGCTATTGTCTATAAACAGATTGAGGATAAAACAGCCCAGATTGAGACGTTTGTCAGTGAAATCATGAAAGCCTCTACCGAGGATATTCTTCATATTGAAGTTAAAAAGGGAGAATTTTATTTCCGGGAACTGGTGCAGTGGATACAGACTGTCTACGGGGAGAAATGCCTGCTCCGGAAATGCCAGCTTGTCATAGAAGAATACCTGGACAGGATTTTTTCGGGAGATATCAACCGTCTTATGGAGGTGTTTGGAAACATCTTTGAAAATGCCTTTAAATACGGGGATGGGCGCAGAATAGAAATCTCATTTTATGAAGAGGATTACTGCCAGCTCGTCCGTGTATTTAATACCGGATCCCCCGTTTCGGAAAAAGAATTTGTCCATCTTTTTGACAGCTTTTTCCGCGGGGAAAATACAAGGGGACAGCAGGGAAACGGACTGGGACTCTACATCTGCCGGGAAATTATGCATAAAATGGACGGGGAAATTTTTGCCGAGTGCGAAACGGACGGGATGGCGTTTACCGTGGTGCTGCCAAT
>CAYNOE010000043.1:0-15720 GCA_964398745.1 uncultured Lachnobacterium sp. | reverse complement strand
CACATGAAATTTTTTTATGATTTCAAGAATTTTTGCCTGTCTGCCTGTTTTCATATTTTACAAAACATTACCTTTCATTTTCTTTTGCAGAATTTCCAGAAAACTTTCATTGCTGATTTTGCAAATCTGCACGACATGTTTCGCCTGTGCAATTTTCACTCTTTCACCTGCCCTAAGGTACAGTGCGGTATCACCGTCAAAGCTGACTCCCGCCTTTTCGTTTTCCTGGAAACGTCTGCTTCCCATTTCGATTTCCACAACATCTCTTGCATTTAAAACGATGCTCTGTGAATTTAAGTCATGCGCATTGATCGGCGTAAGAAGAATCATCTGTGCATCCGGCTCGACAATAGGACCGCCGGCCGACATATTATATCCAGTAGAGCCTGTCGGCGTTGCAGCCACCAGACCGTCCGCATGATAGGTTGTTAAATATTTTCCGTTGACATACACCAGAAGCTGCAGCATGGACAAATCCCCCGCCCAGTGAATCACCACATCATTGAGTGCCAGCTTCTGACTGGCAGAATCTTCCTGTTTGCAGCCGCTTAGCATCATGCGGTTTTCAATGGTACAAGCTTTTGACATCAGACAGTCAACCGCATCAAAAACGGAATGTTCCTCCAGCTCACACAGATACCCCAGGGTTCCAAGGTTGACACCGATTAACGGAATCTGCAGAGATTCCACTTTAGTTGCCGCCCGGATCAGGGTTCCGTCCCCGCCGAGTACCAGGATACAATCTGTATCTGCCGGAATTTCCGACAGCTTAAAATTCCGTTTTTCATCCCCCCTGATACTGCTGATGCAGATTCTGGCTGTCCCACCTTTTTTTTCTATGTATGAAACGATTGCTTTTGATAAATGTAATTCCTTATCTTTGTAGGTATTCGTGACTAAAACAAAATGATTCATTTATTTGTCCAATGCTCCGTGTGCTTCATTTACAACAGCAGTAATATCCACGGATTCCTCCTTTTCGGCCTGCACCCCTGTTTTTTCAAGGAAAAGCAGGTATTCGATATTGCCCTCCGGTCCTTTAATCGGGGAATAGGTAAGTCCCCGAACCATAAATCCTTCTGCAAGCGCAAAATCCACGATTTTTTCAATCACTTCCTCATGGACTGCCTTATCCCTTACGACACCTTTTTTGCCGACTTTTTCCCTTCCTGCCTCAAACTGCGGTTTAATCAGGCAGATTATCCTTCCGTTTTCCCCAAGCAGGTTTTTTACAGGGATTAAAACCTTGGTCAGGGATATAAAGGAAACATCTATGGACGCAAAATCCGCAGTATCCGCAATATCCTCCGGTTTTACATAACGGATATTTGTTTTTTCCATACAGATTACGCGCGGATCCTGCCTGAGTTTCCATGCGAGCTGCCCATATCCGACATCTATGGCATAAACAGCCGCCGCACCGTTTTGCAGCATGCAGTCGGTAAACCCGCCTGTGGAAGCCCCGATATCCAGACAGATTTTCCCGTCCAGGCAGATTCCGAATTCCATTGCTTTTTCCAGTTTCAGTCCTCCCCGGCTTACGTATTTTAAGGTGTTTCCGTGAATTTCAATCCGGCAGTCTGTGGAAAACTGCATTCCTGCCTTGTCTTCACGGTTTCCACCCACAAAGACATTTCCTTCCATAATCATGGCTTTTGCTTTTTCCCGTGAGGGCGCAAGTCCTCTGTTTACGAGCAATACATCCAGTCGTTCTTTCATTGTCCAGGCTCCTCCAATGCTTTTACAATTTTTCCAGCAATGGTTTCGGCATCCATGCCAAGCTCTTTTTTAAGCGTTTCCACACTTCCGTGTTCCACAAACTGGTCAGGTATGGCAATAAGAAGAAATTTCGTCAGGTTCTTTTCTTCATATAAAAACGATGCGATATGCTCGCCCATACCGGCGCTTTTTACATTTTCCTCCATGGTTACAAGCAGTTCGTGGTTTTTCGCCAGGCTCCTGATGCAGTCTTTATCAAAAGGCACAGCAAATCTTGCATTCACTAATGTGGCGGAAATATTTCGTTCCTGCAGCCGCTGCCTGACCATTTCCGCAGTTTCCACCATGGAACCGATTGCAAAAAGCGCAACCTGGCTTCCCTGTACAAGGATTTCCGCTTTTCCTTTTTCGATTCTGGTATGGTATTCCATAAAAAGAGTGCCTGCGTCTCCCCTTGGGTAACGAACCGCCACCGGTTCGTTTAATGTCAGGGCAAACTCCAGCATGTCGGTAAGTTCCCAGCGGTTTTTGGGAGCCATAACGGTAAGATTCGGTACTGTGGAAAGATACGACAAGTCATAAATCCCCTGATGCGTTGCACCGTCCTTTCCAACCAGCCCGGCACGGTCCACTGCAAAAACGACCGGCAGCTTCTGGGCACACACATCATGCAGAATCTGGTCATAGGCTCTCTGCAAAAAGGAAGAATATACCGCAAAAACCGGCTTCATGCCGGCTTTTGCCAGTCCTGCCGCAAAGGTGACGGCATGGCCTTCTGCAATTCCCACATCAAAAAAACGCTCAGGATAAAGTTTTCTGAAACGCGACAATCCGGTTCCTGCGTCCATGGCTGCCGTGACTGCGACAAGCTTCGGTTCGGTTTCCGCTGTTTTTTTCATGAAAGATGAAAATATGTCGGTATAACCCGGCACGGTTTTTTTGTGAAGCGGCACGCCGGTATCCACATCGAAGGCCTCTGTTCCATGAAAACGCGACGGATGGCGTTCTGCCGGAAGATATCCGCTCCCCTTTTTTGTAATTACATGGACAAGTACTGCACCCTTTACACGTTTTGCTTCCGCAAATATTCTTTTCATTTCTTTTATATTTTCGCCGTCTACCGGACCAAGATAGATTATTCCCATTTCCTCAAACAGCATTCCCGGTACAAGAAGCTGCTTGATTCCGCTCTTGGCATTGCGAATGCTTTTTACCATCCGCTCCCCGACGAACGGGATTTTGTTTAAGGAATTTGTAACTTTATCCTTTAAGTCATTATAGGTGTCTGAAGTACGGAAGCTGCCCAGATACTGGCTCATGGCTCCGACGTTTTCCGAAATCGACATATTGTTGTCATTTAAAACGATGATGAAATTCGTATTTAGCCGGGATGCGTTGTTTAATGCCTCATATGCAAGCCCCCCGGTCAGCGCCCCGTCCCCGATTACGGAAACCACATGGTAGTTTTCCCCGGTCAGTTCCCTTGCTGCGGCAAATCCGAGTCCTGCGGAAACAGAGGTCGAGCTGTGTCCGGTGTTGAACGCATCCGCCTCATGCTCGTTCGTCTTCGGAAAACCGCTCATTCCCCCATACTGGCGGAGCGTGGCAAAACCGTCCTTTCGGCCGGTCAGGATTTTATGCGTATAGGACTGGTGCCCCACATCCCAGATAATCCTGTCTTTTGTCAGGTCAAACGACAGATGCAGTGCCATGGTAAGTTCGACCACACCCAAATTGGAGGCAAGATGCCCGCCTGTCTTTGCAATCGTTTCTACCAGAAAATCTCTTATTTCTGCAGCAACCTCTTCCAGCTCGTCCTCATTAAATTGTTTAATATCATTTACTTTTTGAATACGCTCTAAATACATTTTATTTTTCCCTGTGAATCAGATATAAAAATAACTCCCGCAGGAAGGTATGTTCTCCTTCAAATCCATCCAGAATTTCCACTGCTTCACTTGACAGTCTTTTGACTTCTTCTTCCGCCCTGCCTATTCCAAAGTTTACATATGTTGTTTTCTGGTTTCTTTCATCACTGCCGACCGGTTTTCCAAGCACATCCTGCGTGCTGGTTACATCCAGAATGTCATCCATAATCTGAAATGCCATGCCAAGTTTTGTCCCTGCTGTTTCCATGGAAGCAACGTCAGCAAAAGGAGCGCCTGCAAGAACTGCCCCTGTCATCAGGGATGCTTCCATCAACGCTGCTGTCTTTAAGCGGTACATAAAATCCAGCATGTATAAATCCAGTGGAATCTGTCTTTCCTCGCTTTCCACATCCACGGTCTGTCCGCCGACCATTCCGTATATACCTGCTTTTTTTGCAATAACAGAGAATGCCTGCACCATTCTTTCTTTTTTGTCCGTATCTTTCTGGGCGCACACGGCATCTCCTATCGTTTCGTATGCATAATTCAGCAGTGCATCCCCTGCAAGAATTCCCATTGCTTCCCCGAAACGCTTATGAGTGGTTTCTTTTCCCCTGCGGTAATCGTCATTGTCCATGGCAGGAAGGTCATCATGCACAAGGGAATATGTATGAATCATTTCAATGGCCGCCATAAACGGCTCCACCAGTTTTTCATCCGTGCCGCCCATCATCTGATAAGATGCTTCCATAAGCATCGGACGCAGGCGCTTCCCTCCGGCAAACACACTGTATTCCATGGCATCCAGCACTGTCTGCTGCAGTCCTGACTCCTTCGGCATATATCCCCTGATTTGTTCTTCTATTCTAATCCGGCGTATTTCGATTTCTTTTTCTATGTCCATCAGAATTCCTCCAGTTTCCCATCCTCGCGCAGTACAAGCATCTCTTTTTCGATTGTCTCCAGAGAACTGTTTGCTGCTTTTATCTCATTTAAACCTTTTTTGTATAGCTCAAACGATTCATCCAGCGTTACGTTTTCATCTTCCATCTGTTTTAGTATTTCTTCTATGCGGACAAACCGCTCTTCCAGTCCTGTCCCGTCTGCTTCCGGTGTGTTTGTTTCGTTTTGCTGCATATCAAACCCCTTTACTATTTAGAATCTATTCGAATCACTTCTGCCTGAACCGTGCCGTCCAGCAAGGCGATATCAAGTATCCTGCCAATTGTTACGTCTTTCGTACTGTTTACTTTTTTTCCTCCTGCGGATACATAGGCATATCCCCTGCCAAGTTTTTTAAGCGGGGAAGCCCCTTCCAGTTTTTCCGTATATAATTCAAGCTTCCTCCTGCAGTCCTTAAGCCTGTCCGCCAGCACCAGTTCCAGCTTTTCTTCATAATCCGCCGCCCGCCTTTTATTTTCGTTCAGACGGTTTACGGGACTGTAAAGCTTTAACTTTGTTTTCCCATGCTCCAGGTACATCCGCGCTTTTTCCAGCTTTCTTCCTAATCCGCGCTTATAAAGTTCCATGAGGCCACTCAGTTTCTGTTTTGCCTGCATGTAATCAAATACTGCAAGCTCCGCTGCTGCCGAAGGCGTCGGAGCTCTCTGGTCCGCAACAAAGTCTGCGATTGTCCAGTCTGTTTCATGTCCGACCGCGGAAATGACAGGAACCATGCAGTCAAAAACTGCACGCGCCACAATTTCTTCATTAAATGCCCACAAGTCTTCAATAGAACCGCCGCCGCGCCCCACAATGATGATATCCACACCAAGCTGTTCGAGCGCATGAATACCGTTTACCACGGACTCCGCCGCCCCCTCTCCCTGTACCTGCGCGGGATACAGAATAAGCTGCACATACGGATTTCTCCTTTTGGAGATGTTTCGGATATCCTGAATCGCAGCGCCTGCAGGCGCTGTTACAATCCCAATCCGCGTGGCATATCCGGGAATGGGCTGCTTGTATTCCTGTGCAAACATCCCCATTTCTTCGAGTTCTTTTTTTAATGCCTCGAATTTTAGATAGAGATTTCCTTCCCCGTCCAGTTCAATGCTTCTGGCATAAATCTGATAGGTTCCATCCCTTTCATATACTTCCACGGAACCCGACACAATTACCTGGTCGCCGTCTTCCATGCGAAAGGAAAGCCCGTTTATGCGGTTTCCCTTAAACATGACCGCCTTCATGACACCGCCTGAATCCTTTAACGTAAAATAAATATGTCCGCTGGAATGGTATTTACAGTTGGAAACCTCCCCCTTGATGCTGATTTTTCCCAGCATAAAATCCTGCGCGAACATATTTTTTATATATTTATTAATCTGTCCTACGGTATATACATTTTTCATGATGCAAATTTCGCAAGTATTCCGTTTACAAAGGATGCGGAGTCATCTGTCCCATAGCTTTTGACAAGCTCTACTGCTTCATTGACACTGACCTTAAACGGAATATCCTCCTCATAACGGATTTCATATAATGCAAGCCTTAATACTGTAAGGTCAACCCTGTTCATCCGGCTTGTCTTCCAGCCTTTTGCCACTTCATTAATTGAGGCATCCAGTTCCTCTGTATGGTCAATGATTTCCTGGCATTTATGTTTCATATAGGAAGATTCTTCTTCCCTGATATTTTCCAATTCATCTTCAAAAAGTGCAAACTGCTCCTCCATCTCCTGTGTATCATGAAACTCCATACAAAAAAGCAGTTTAAATGTATTTTCCCTTAGTTTACTTCTTGTCATTTTCTCTCCTTTAACTGATGCACTGCATATCAGGTTTTCAAAGATAACCTGATACAAACCAGAAAAGGATGCCTTACTGACAGACATCCTTTATTATAGCATATTCTGGTCTGAATACCAATATCAGCTACCGGAACCCATATCTACACTTGCAATCTTTACATTTACAACTGCCACATTCAGTCCGGTCATATTTTCAATGGCGGTTTTGACCCTCTCCTGTACCTTCGCAGATACGTCCGGAATCGCGTATCCGTATGCAATATTGACAGCGACATCCACTTTCACTTCATTCTCCACAACCTGGACCATAATTCCTTTGGAAAGGTTTTTCATGCCGAGTCTGCTGACAATCTCATTTGTGATATTGCCCGCCATGGAACTGACTCCTTCCACTTCTGTTGCAGCAAGTCCTGCAATAATTGCAACTACCTCATCCGCAAGCCGGACATCTCCAACTTCATCTGACTTTATCGTAAATGTTTTCCTGCTATCAGCCATAATACAATGCCTCCTCAAAGTGTTTTGTCTCAACTAATTATAGCAGATTCTACAATTTTTGGAAAGATATTTTTACCCTCTATACAACCTGGCCTTTTGCGACATATACCTGGTAAGAATCATTTCCTGTCAGAGATCTTCCTTTTGTGACTGTAACATTCTTGTCTGTGATAACATACTCCACGCTCGCGTTATCCTGTACATTCGTATCCTGCATCAGCACACAGTTTTTAACTTTTGCCCCTTTGCCAATATGCACGCCACGGAACAGCACGCTGTTTTCCACTTCGCCCTCGATGATACAACCGTCAGCAACCATGACATTTTTTGCGCGGGAACCATTGATGTAACGGGTCGGGTTATCATCACGGATTTTGGTATGAATCTGGTTTCCGGAGAAAAGTGCATTCAGGTTTTCTTCCTGCAAAAGCTTTAAGTTTTCCTCGAAATAACTCTTGGTATCATAAATGCAGGCAATATATCCTTCATAGCAGTAACCGCGGATATCCAGATTATCAATCTGCTTATCCAGAATGTCCCGTACAAAAAATGTATGGCCATGCAGGTACGCCTCGTCAATCATCTTAATCAGATGCTCGCGCTCCACAACGTAAATATTAAGGCTGAAATTCATCTCCCCGTCTTCTGACGGATTGATGTAAATTTTGCTTACCCTGTCCCCGTTCATGCCAAGTGAATAATACAGCTCCATTTTGTCACGGCTCTGTTTCTTCAACGACTCCGGAACTTCCTGCTTTCTGTACATCATGGTAACATCCGCGCCGCTTTTTATGTGTGCATCCAGAATCTCTGTAAAGTCAAAGTTTAAAGCAATATTGGCATCCGACATGATTACGTATTTTTCAGTCTGTTTTTTCAGGTATCCACGGATGCTTTCAAGTGCTTCGATTCTTCCGGCAAACATTTTTACCTGTTTTTGTGCAAACGGCGGGATTATATTTAATCCGCCGTTTTTGCGGACAAGATCCCATTCGCGTCCGGTTCCCAGATGATCCAGCAGGGAATGATAATTCTTTCGTACGATTACGGAAATATTATCAATGCCGCTCTGCACCATGCTGGAAATCATGAAGTCGCACATACGGTATCTGCTGGCAAACGGAATGGAAGCCATCAGGCGCTCTGATACAAGATCCGGCACCAGTGAATCATAGCTGTTCGGGAAGATAATTCCCAGTGCTTCTGCTTTTGAATTAATCATTGCTTTCCACCCTCCTTTACATCTTCATAAATCATGGCGTCCGCTCCGATTTTTGCGTTTGCCCCGATCGTTACTTTGGAAGCTATGGTGGCTACTGCCCCAACACCTTCTCCTTCAGGTTTTGCCCCGATGACTGCATTCTCCCCGATAACTGCATGCTCTGCCACAATACAGTGTGTCACAACTGCACCTTTTTTAATTGTGGTATGTCCCATAATTACGGCATCTTCCACAACTGCACCCTCTTCCACGGTCACGCCTGCAAACAGGATGGAATGTTTTACGGTTCCCTTGATATTACAGCCGTCTGTTATCATGGAATCACTGACAACTGCGTTTTCCGCAATCCGGTGTCCGGTCATACCACTGTTACGGCTGAAAATTTTCCAGTTTTCATCAAAGAGGTTGATGCCGCTGTGTTCCGGATCCAGAACCTCCATATTTGCTTCCCAGAGGGATGGAATCGTCCCGACATCCTTCCAGTATCCGTTAAAATGATAAGCGTACATATCACGCTTGTCACGGAGAAGGTTCGGAATGATGTTGTTTCCAAAGTCGTTCTCTGAGTCCGGATCTGCCTCATCCTCAACCAGGTACTTCTTTAAGATATCCCAGTTAAAGATATATATACCCATGGATGCAAGATTTGATTTCGGCTCCTTTGGTTTCTCCTGGAATTCGGTTATCTTGTCATTCTCATCCGCAACCATCAGGCCGAAACGGGATGCCTCTTCCCACGGAACCTCCATAACTGCAACGGAAAATTCCGCTTTCTTTTGTTTGTGGAATTCCAGAAAATCACTGTAATCCTGTTTACAAATCTGATCCCCGGAAAGAATAATCACATACTGCGGATCATACCGCTCAATAAATGCAATATTCTGGTAAATAGCATTCGCCGTTCCCTTATACCAGTCGGAACCGGATGCCTTCTGGTATGGCGGCAGTACATGTACTCCTCCATACAGCCGGTCAAGATCCCAGGGCTGTCCGTTTCCAATATATTCATTCAGCACCAGCGGCTGGTACTGTGTCAGAATTCCCACGGTATCAATACCTGAATTCACACAGTTCGACAATGGGAAGTCGATAATTCTGTACTTTCCACCAAACGGAACTGCAGGTTTTGCAAGCTTTTGTGTTAATGCATATAATCTGGATCCCTGGCCTCCGGCAAGTAACATTGCAACTAGTTCTTTTGCCATAAATGCGTCCCCCTTCTAACAAATTTTGTTAATTTCATTCTAGCACATTATCGGCAAAGTGCCTAGTACTTTTGTAACATTTCGATGATTTTTATAAAAAATGTTCAAATCTTTTGAATACAATATGGCAACTAATAATTTAACCACTTTTGCCTTCTGACATACCAGACTGGGAAATCCTTTTTTTGAATTTTTATTTCCCGGTTCCTGGAAACAGGATTATGCAGGCAACAGTAATTATCATTTCCCAAGTATCACGGAAGCATCTATAAAATCATACGGCGTCTGCTGGTACACATAATAATTAAGCCAGTTCGAATACAGAATATTACCATGTGAACGCCACTGCAGCATCGGGCGTTCTTCGGGATCATCATCTGGAAAATAATTAACCGGCAGTTCAATTGGAAGCCCTTTGTCCAGATCACGGAAATACTCAAAACTTAAGGTGCGTCTGTCATATTCGGGATGTCCCATGAGAAACACCTGGCTGCCGCTCTGGTTAATCACGAGAAACACACCCGCTTCTTCTGACTCCGCAAGTATCGTAAGCTCCTTATGCTTTTCGATATCCTCCCGCCTTACCTCGGTATGCCTGGAATGAGGGGCATAAAATGAGTCGTCAAATCCGCGTACAAGCGGAATTTTCCGGTTTAAGACTTTGTGTTTGTAAATTCCAAACATCTTTTTTTTGAGCGGATATTTGTTGATTCCGTAATGATAATACAATGCCGCCTGCGCCCCCCAGCAGACATGCAGGGTGGAGGTCACATGTGTTTTGGACCACTCCATGACCGCACATAATTCTTTCCAGTAATCCACGGCTTCATATTCCATGTTTTCCACCGGGGCACCCGTAATAATCATTCCGTCAAAATTCTGGTGCTTAATCTCTTCAAAATTCTGGTAAAATTTGTTCAGATGGCTAAGCGAAGTATGAGTGGATTCATGGCTTTTTGGAATCAGGAACGACACGTCCACCTGCAGCGGCGTATTGGACAGGGACCGCAGGATTTGCAGTTCCGTGTCCTCTTTTAACGGCATCAGATTCATGATTACAATGCTGATTGGACGAATATCCTGATGCATGGCACGGTTTTCGTCCATTACAAATATATTTTCCCGTTCCAGAATCTCCTTTGCCGGAAGATCCTTTTGTGTTCTGATTGGCATTTTAAATCCCTCGCTTTCTAGCCGGTTACAAATTTTTCTACAAATGTATCCTCTGAAATTACCGGAACACCAAGTTCCTTTGCCTTACGGTTTTTGGAAGAAGCAGATTCCACATCATTATTGACAAGATACGCGGTCTTTTTGGACACGCTTCCCGCCACCCTTCCTCCCTGGCTTTCCACATAGGCTTTAAATTCATCACGGTTTTTATAATAATGCACATCGCCTGTAATAACAAATGTCAGCCCCAGACAAAGACCGGCTTTCGTTTCTTTTACTTCTGTGTGTTCCACTTTAAGTTCCTGCAGCAGGGATTTTAGCATTTGTTTATTTGTTTCTTTTTCATACCAGTTTAAAATCGAACTGGAACGTTCCGCACCGATTCCGTCCACGTCCTCAAAGCCTTCTTTATTTTCCATCCTCTGTAAAAAAGCGTCAAACCCGACCGATGCCACAATCCGCTTTGCCGCGTCCGTTCCAATTAACGGAATACAGAGCGCATAAATTACATTGACCGGATGTACATTTCTGCTTTTTTCAATGGATCTGTCCATATTTTCCACGGACTTTTCCCCAAAGCCCTCCATCTGGCTGATTTCCCCAAAATGCTGTTTCAGGCGGTAAATATCCGAAAATTCATGGATATAGCCTTTGTTCATAAATTTTAATATTGTCTGGATGGAAAGCCCGTCAATATCCATTCCCCATTTACTCACAAAACGGGTGAATTTTTTTACGTTTTTGGCAGTGCAGTAAGGGTTCGTGCAGTGGAGGGTTTTTGTCCCGCTGTTTTCACTTATATGAATTTCGGTAGGCGCATGGCATACCGGGCATTTCCCCGGAATTTCCACCTCTCCCTTTGCATCCTTTACAGCAATGCATTTTGGAATAATCTTATTTGCCTTAATGACGGAAAGCGTACATTCCTTTCCGATTCCAAGCCGCTCAATCTCACTTATATTGCAGAGGGAGGCACGAGAAACGGTCGTTCCTTCTATCTGTACCGGTTCAAATACCGCAACCGGGGAAATGGTCGAAACCGCACAGGACCATTCAATATAGGAAAGCTTTGTATCCACTGCTTCATCCTGCCATTTAAATGCATACCCCGCCCTAGCTGCATGATGTCCTGTCACGCTGCCGGACGCTGCATAATCCGTGTCGTCATAGCATAACACAAGACCGTCCACCGGTATATCCATCTGGGCGTTTTCCACCCGTTTTGTCCATCGTTCCACAGCTTCCGGAAGGGTGTCTGCACTGACTTTTTCATGATCCACAACTGTAAACCCGCTGTCTGAAAGAAACTGCATCCGCTCGCCCCAGGATACCAGCGGCTCGTCTATATGCACAAGCGTAAAGGCATGAAACCTGACATGGCGCTCTTTTACCTCTTTGGGATCGTCCAGGTTAAGGGTACCCGAAGCAAGGTTTCTGGGATTGGCATATTTTTCGTCATCATCCTCTATCATGTCGTTAATCATTGCAAAATCCGTATAGGAAATCGCCGCTTCGCCGCGCACCACCATATGACCTTTATAGGAAATCTTAAGCGGAAAACCTTTAATTGAATTTTTCAGAAAAGTAATATTAGTGCCAATTGTTCCGTTTCCCCTGGTAAGGATTTTTTTGAGTTCCCCGTCATCATAGGTCAAAACAAGTGTCAACCCGTCCAGTTTCCACGACAGCCATACCGGAAGCTCTCCCGCCCATTCCTGCAGCTTTTCTATCTGTTTTGTTTTGGCAAGGGAAAGCGCCGGGAATTCATGCGCTTCCTTTTCCCCGTTTTCCTTTTCTTCAAACCCTGTGTTCTGGGTTGGACTGTCGGGCAGAATGTATCCCGTTTCGCTTTCCAGTTCTTCCAGTTCATCAAACATGGCGTCCCATTCAAAATTGGACAGGATTTCATCCTTTCCCCCATAATAGGCTTCTGACGCCTGGTTTAACTGTTTTACCAGTGTTTCAATACGTTCGTTTTTGTTTATCATATACTTCCTTTCGATTTATATTTTTTGTACAAGGTGCATTGCTGGAGTTTTTTATAAGAGAAAGCAGTTTTTTATATTCGGTCTTTGTGACATTTCTGTATGTGCCTTCCTCCAAGTCCCCAAGTTCAATATTCATAATTCTTACTCTTACCAGTTTTCTGACACGGTATCCGAAATATTCACACATACGGCGTATCTGGCGGTTTAATCCCTGTGTTAGGATTATTTTAAATTCATATTTTCCAGTCTGCCTTACTTCGCATTTTCTGGTTGTCGTTTTCAGTTCCACAAGCGGAACTCCCCCGGAAAGCCCGCGGAGAAAAGAATCTGTAACCGGTCTGTTTACTGTGACAACATATTCTTTTTCATGCATATTGCCGGAACGCATCATCTTATTTACAATTTCTCCCTGGTTCGTCAGAAGGAGCAGTCCTTCCGAATCCTTGTCCAGTCTGCCTACAGGATAGATCCGTTTGGGATAATGAATGTAATCGACCACATTGTTTTTTTCACGTTTTTCTGTCGTACATACGATTCCCTGCGGCTTATAAAATGCCAGAAGGATTTTTTCTTCTTCCTTCACCACCGGCATGCCGCAGAAAACAACTTTCTGTCCGTCCAAAACTTTATCTCCTGCCTGCGCCAAAAGCCCATCAATGGTGACATTACCGGATGCAATCTGGCGGTCTGCTTCCCTTCTCGAACAAATTCCTGCTTCACTTAAAAATTTGTTGATTCTTACTTCCATATTTTCTTTCCTTCAGGCAATTGCAAAATCAGTTTTTTACAGTGTAAAAACGCGGAGACTGTAAAGTCTCCGCCATTTTACTAAATATTTTTAAGAAATTCCGTCTTAATATACCCGGTTTTTCCCTGGAATTTTACCTTTGTCCAGTCGCCTTCTGTTCCAAGTTTTTCCAGTTCCACACCAACGTCCACCGTTCCAAGAACCTCATCATCCGTACTTGGTCCCTTTCTTACCCGGCAGATATCCTTTGTCCTTACCTTTGCGGAATCCTTTTTACTGTCTGACTTTGCACTACTTTTTACTGCTTTTAAGAACTCTGTCTTAATATATCCGGTTCCTCCCTGGAATTTTACCTTTGTCCAGTCGCCTTTTGTTCCAAGCTTCGTCAGTACAACACCCTTATCTACCGTTCCAAGAATCTCATCATCTGTACTCGGACCTTTTCTTACCCGGCAGATATCCTTTGTTTTGACCTTGCTGGTTTTCTTTTTCTTCGGCTTTTTGTCCTCTTTCGGAGTTTCCTGCGTTTGTGTTTCCGTCTGTGTTTCTGTTTCCGTCTGTGTCTGTGTTTCTGTCTGCGCCTGTGATTCCGTCTGTGTCTGCGGCTTTTCTGTCTGTGTTTCGCTGCCTGTAATACTCTTTCTCCAGGTGTTCATCGCATCACGCAGTTTTCCGCCTACCATATTTGCCAGATTTTCATCACTGACAATTGCCTGGTCGTAACGTGTCTGGACATCCTGCTGCAACGATGTAACTTCCTCTGATTTTTCATAATCCAGAATCATTGCGTACAGATTGGAATCCAGCGGTTCCTCCATAAAATTGAAATTATATGAAGAATAAATGTTATTGATATAAAGATTTCCTTTGCCGTTTCTTTCTACGTAGAAGAAATCCATTCCAGGCGCCGGTGTATCAATGTCCTTAAATTTAAGGTCATAGCAGACGGACACGAGATATGAATCCTTAGTCTGTCCCGGAGTAGAATAACATGTAATATTTTTATATTCCTCATAAAATTCCGAAAATGTACGGATATAGCTCTTTTCATTTTCGCCAAGCGGCTCTGCCAGCATTTCCAGATCCTCTATGGATGCGTTTGCACTTGCGGTATAGTAATTGTGCATCAGATCCACCAGTTCCGGAACGGCATCTTTTTCCAGTTTTATATCCGTCATCACAACAGGCGACGGTGCATTTGTTTCTGTTTCCCCGGTATTTTTTCCGCTGTCATTCCCGCCCCGTGCCAGACAGCATATGAGTACAATTACAAGTGCAGCAACCAGTATTGCTGCACTCAGGTATCTTTTATTCTTAGCAAAAAAATCTGCAAAATTAAATTCGTCTTTTCTATCCATCTTTTCCTCCATCTATTTCAAACCATATCTGAACATTTTACCATTGCAATACAAACCTGGCTGTACCTGCTTATATATCTGACAAAACCGAATCTTATAGTCTGTCATGCAAGCACAACGATATGCACCCGGCGGGAATCGAACCCGCATCTCAGGAGTCGGAGTCCTGCGTTCTATCCATTATACTACGGCTGCCAATGTAATATTTTTACAAAAAACATTACCTACGCAAATCCCTTTTGGACGTTAGTCCAAAACTCTGTTGGATTTGCTCCTTTTTTGTAAAAAACATTACATTTCTTACAACAACTAGCATCATACCACATCTCAATTCATTCGTCAACAAAGCATCAGGTTCTTATGAAAAATTTCCAGTATATTTTCTAATTTTTCCGTTGGGAACTGCCCCGGCGCGCTGGATTTTGTTCCCGTCCCAAAAGTTATGCAGGATCCGAAAAACTCCCCCGCAACGCGGGAAATGCTTCCCATGGCCCCCATGGACATGGTAACAAGCGGAATATCCGGAAATTCTTCATGAAACAGATTGGTTTCTTCCAGAAGATCCAGTACATCCTGCATGGTCTGCGGCATTACCGCAAGCTTAACCATGTCCGCCCCGCTCTTTTTTAAATGCTCCAGAATCATCTGCATCACTTCCCGCTTCGGCGTCTGCTCAAAATCATGGTGCGATGCTATGGTATGTACTCCCATGGACTGCAGTCTCCTGACTTCCTGCTCCGGTTTTTTTAATTCAAAATACTCCACATCCACGAAATCAACTGTCCCGCTCTCTGCCGCAATCTGGTGCAGATCCTGGATTTCCTCGGCATTAAGCGACAGCATGCCTCCCTGCCGTTTGGAACGGAACGTATAAACAAAAATGGTTTCTTTCACAACATGTGCAAGTTCCTTCAGCACCTCCCTGACCGCATTTGGACTTTTTATTCCGGAAAAAGCATCCAGACGCCACTCTATCATCGGTATCCGGATATCTGCCAGCCTCCGGACTTCCCGGATAATTGCTTCTTTTTCCGTTTCCATAACGGGTACGCATACAAGTGGTTTCCCATTTCCGATCGTATGTCCTTTTATTTTCATTCTACCATAATCCTCTCATATACAAGTTTAGCCATATAGTATCTATTCAGAACCCCACCCTGAAATAAGATAAACAGACTCTTACATGCAGGCA
>CAYNOE010000042.1:0-15837 GCA_964398745.1 uncultured Lachnobacterium sp. | reverse complement strand
TATCTGCTTTTAAAGACGCAAGGATAAGAATTTCATATGATGAGATGGAGGCATATCTGGTTCTTCCGGCAGTACCGGCAGGACAGAAGTATTCACTGCCGGATGTAATCGGCTTTCTTAATGCCGGAAGGGTGGTCTATGGGATTGATGAGGAAAAAATCCGCAGGATGCTTGATTCAATGGCGTTTGACCGCGAAATCTGTGTGGCAACAGGGGTTCGTCCGGTAGAAGGGCAGGATGGTTATTTTGAATACAAGTTTAATATGGATTTAAACTCCAGACCACAGGAAAATTCGGACGGTTCGGTGGATTACTGGTCCATTCATAACCTGGAAACCGTGGAAGAAGGACAAGTGATTGCAATCTATCATGAGCCGGTGGAAGGTTCAGACGGTAAGACGGTTACGGACAAGGTTGTTCCCTGCAAACGTGCGCGTGCACTGCCACCGCTTGCCGGAAAGGGATTTTCCCGTTCGGAGGATAACCGTACATATACGGCAGACTTAAACGGCAAGATTGAGATGAAAAACGGGCGTGTCATGATTAGTAATATCCATGAGGTTCATGGGGATGTGGATCTGCATACCGGAAACATTGATTTCCGGGGGGATGTTGTGATTCATGGTAATGTGACCCCGGGGGCGATTGTCAAGGCGACAGGCTCCATTACAGTAGACGGTATCTGCGAAAACTGTATGCTGGATGCCGGAAAGGATATCGTTCTCCGTGGCGGTGTGCTGGGCGGGCATAGTGCGGTAATCCGTTCCAAAGCAAATATTCATGCACAGTTTTTAGAGTATTGTACAGTGGAAGCGGAGGGGTTTGTTGAGTTTAATTATGCCTTAAGCTGCAATATTACCTGCTATGACCATGTTTTTGTGGCAGGCAAGAAAGCCAGCATCGTGGGAGGCAGTGTTTATGCGGTAAGCGGTGTGGATGTGTCTACGATTGGTAATCTGAACGAGGTAAAAACGAATATTCATGTTGGTACGAATACTTCGGTATTAAAGGAAATTATTGACCTGCAGAACCAGATGGCGGAAGCAAACGCAATGGTTGAAAAAATCACCGGAGGTCTGCAGCAGTTTGATATTGTATCAAAAGAGAGGGGCATTGATAACCGCAATGACGAGCGCAGGATTGCGCTTCTTCGGACACGTATGACGAAACAGGCGGAGATTGCCACTGTCCAGAAGGCACTGGACAGACTGAATATGATTGTAGAGCGTGGAAAAGGCGCAACGGTCAAAGTGCTGCATGATGTCTATCCGGGAACCACGGTTTCCATTGACCAGATGAAGCTGATTGTCAAAGACCAGCAGCATACAGTAGAATTCTGTAAGCGCAAAGGAAAGGTAGTCATGGTCGAGCTTGAGGATGTACTTGTCGGATAAGGACAGATTTTGCGATGTTTTTTAATAAAACTTCATATTTTTGTGCTTGCATATCCCGGCCACTATATTATAATAAAATATAGTGGTCGTTTTATCTAAAGGCATAAGGAGGCTGTAATGATTAATTTTGAAAAAGAGTTAAAAAATTTTAAACCATGCATTGAGGTGGATGAGGTGGAAACTGCAATCAAAAATCACGATTTATCTGATGTGACGGACCTGATTGCGGAAATTCTGCGTGAAGCAAAGGGGAACCGCTGATATGATATGTTATAGGTGTGGTCAGGAAGCGCAGGGAAGCAGAAAATGTCCGTCCTGCGGGGCGGATCTTGTGATTTTTAAGAAAGTAAAGAATATTTCGGATGCATATTATAACCAGGGGCTGGAGCAGGCCAATGTCCGGAACCTTTCTAATGCAATCGTTAGTCTGAAAAACAGTCTGAAATTTAATAAATACAATATTGATGCCAGGAATCTGCTCGGACTTATCTATTTTGAAACGGGCGAGGTGGTGGATGCACTGAGTGAGTGGGTGATTAGCAAAAGCTACCAGTCGGTGGATAATCTGGCAAGTCATTATCTGGATGAGGTACAGCAGAACAGGGGGCGGCTGGATTCAGAAAACCAGACAATCAAAAAGTATAACCAGGCACTTAGTTATTGCAGACAGGACAGCCGGGATCTGGCAATTATCCAGCTGAAAAAAGTGCTTTCCATGAATCCCAGAATGGTAAAGGCACACCAGCTTCTGGCTCTTTTATATCTGCAGGAGGATAAGCTGGAACTGGCAAAGCGTTCACTCCGTAATGCGGCAAAAATTGATTCAGGGCACAACACGACACTGCGCTATATGCAGGAGGTCAACAGGAAACTCAAAGAACGGGAGAAGGGGTCTTCCAAAAAGAAGCAGGATGATGACCTGATTTCCTATCAGAGCGGGAATGAAACGATTATTATGCCGAAGCGTTTTAAGGAATCTTCGGTTGGTACGACGATAGCATCTATTGTTATCGGGCTTTTGATTGGAACTGCGGTCACTTCTTTTCTGATTGTACCGACTGTCAAAAACCGCCTGAAAGAGGAAACAAGGCAGCAGATGCTCGAAGCAAGTGACAGTATTTCTACCAAAGGGCAGGAGTTAAAAGAACTGGAGGGGCAGATGGACGATCTGCAGCAGCAGCTTGAAAAGGAGCGGGAAAACAGTGTGAAGGTCAAGGATCAGACCGGAGCCTACGACAAGCTTCTGAGCGCCTATGTTGCCTATGTGTCAGAGGATTTTACGACGGCTGGGGAAGCACTTGACAAGGTGGAGGACAAATATCTTTCAAAAAAGGCCAAAGGAGTTTACAATGAATTGAATGGAATTGTGAAAGAAAAATATTTTGCCCAGCTTTATAATGAAGGATACTCCGCATACAGAAGAGGACGGTATGCAGATGCCATAGAGAAATTAAAACAGATTACAGATGAGCAGGAGGATTACAGAGACGGATATGCGACATATTATCTGGCGCAGTCCTACCGGCGAAACAACGACCTGGCATCGGCAAAGCCGTATTACCAGTATGTAATTGATAATTATCCGGATACGGAACGTTCAAGGACAGCACTCAATTATGTCAATGCACAGGAATAAAATATAACAATAAAGTAACTATTCAGAACCCCCTGGAATAAGATAGGCAGAATCGTCATGCCTGCATGTAAGAGTCTGTTTATCTTATTCCAGGGTGGCTCGAATAGAGCCACCGCCCCGTATATGAGTAAAATTAGTTACGAAGTAACGGGAAAGCACGACTGGTCGTGCGGTTTTGCGAATGTACGGGGCGGGGTTCTGAATAGTTACACAATAAAATAATATCTTACAAAAGACGTCAGCAGCTGGCGTCTTTTCTTTTGGGAAAGGAGAGAAGGATGGAATTAGAGTATCAGATTATGGAGGACAGGCTTGTGGTGCCGATGCCGAAAGAGGTGGATCACCATGTTGCCAAAACTTTAAGCAGGGAGATTGATTTTCTGGTGGATTCGTGGCATGTCAGAACACTGGTCTTTGATTTTGCAGGGACGGATTTTATGGACAGCTCCGGAATCGGGGTTCTGCTGGGGCGCAGAAAAACCATGGAACTGTATTCCGGTGAAATGCTCGCCGTCAATCTCGGCGGGCGGGTAGAAAAGATTTTTGAAAAATCCGGTCTGTCCCGTGTCATCACGGTAGAACGGCAGGAGAAAGGCGGAGATGAAAATGGAAAGTTGTAATCATATGCAGGTAAGCTTTGATGCAAGGTCGGTCAATGAGGGACTGGCGCGTATGGTCGTAACAGCGTTTATGACCGAAATGAATCCGACGCTGGAAGAGATTGCGGATGTCAAAACAGCAGTATCCGAAGCAGTCACGAATGCCATTATCCATGGCTATGAGGATGAGGACAGGCTGGTGGAATTAAGCTGTGAAAGAAGCGGGCAGCAGCTTATGGTAACGGTGGAGGATCACGGCGCGGGAATTGCTAATGTACAGGAGGCCATGCAGCCTTTTTATACCTCAAAACCGCAGCTGGAACGTTCCGGAATGGGATTTTCTTTTATGGAAGCTTTCATGGACAAAATTGAAGTGCGTTCAGATTTGGGAAAAGGCACAAAAGTCATGATGTGGAAATACATAGAAAGGGAAAACAATCAGTAATCCGTGTGCGAATGAGAAAAGCTGGCGTGAAGCGATTGCGAAAGCACAAGAAGGAGATAAAGAGATACGTTCCCTGCTGGTCACGGAAAACATGGGGCTTGTGCATATGGTGGCAAAGCGTTTTGAAGGGCGGGGAGTTGACCATGAGGAACTGGCGCAGATCGGGGCCATCGGGCTGATTAAGGCAATTGATAAATTTGATCCCGGACTTCCTTACTCATTTTCCACCTATGCTGTTCCGTTAATCATAGGGGAAGTCCGCCGTTTCCTGCGGGATGACAATATGATTCATATTAGTCGTAGTGTGAAGGAAAATGCAGGAAAAATATCACTTATCAGAGAAAAGTTAAAAAAGACGGAAAACAAGGAGCCGACTATGGAAGAATTAAAAGAACTGACCGGACTGGAATATGAGGAGATTATAACAGCAATGGAAGCGGTCAGTGAGGTGGATTCACTTTTCAGGCCGGTTGCAGGCAGCGAGGGAGATACATTTACCCTTGGGGAGAAACTTGCTGATGAAAAACGCTTTGAGAATCCGATAGTTGACCGGCTGGCATTAAACCAGGTGATGGAAACGCTTGAAAAAGATGAAAACGAACTGATACAGCTTCGGTATATGCAGAACCGCACACAGGCAGAGACTGCCAGGATACTGGGAACGAACCAGGTGGCGGTTTCCCGGATGGAAAAAAAAATTCTATTAAAGCTGCGGCAGAGGTTGAGCCAGGAGGGGTGATGAGGTATGATAGATACAGATATACAGCGCCTGTTGTACATCTTTGAGGTATGACCATAGTTTCGGGATAGGGAGGAAAGATATGGGAGAACATCTGAAAAAGGCGGTTTTGCCTGAAAAATATGACAATTATATATTTGATCTGTACGGGACTCTGGTGGATATTCATACGGATGAAACAGAATCTGCCGTCTGGCGCAGGCTTGCGCTTTTTTTCGGTTATTACATGGCGCATTATGAACCGGAAGAACTGCGGGCACGTTATGGAAGTATTGTTGAAGAAATGGAAAGTATGCAGAAAAAAGAACTGGATGCAGAACGGAAGGATTCGCATGAATCTTCACCGGAAATCGAGATTACAAGGGTATTCATGCAGTTGTACCAGGAGAAGGGAGTCCATCCGGATGAAACGCTTGCAGTTTATACGGGGCAGTTTTTCCGCGTACTGGCTACGGAATATGTCAGGCTTTATCCGGGAACAAAGGAAATGCTTTCCCATCTGAAAAAACTTGGGAAAAAAATTTACCTTCTTTCAAATGCACAGAAGATTTTTACAGCATATGAGATGAATGACCTTGGCATCCGGGAATATTTTGATGATATTTTCATTTCATCGGATTACCAGACAAAGAAACCGGATGAACAGTTTTTTGGGATTCTGATGTATCGTCACCGCCTGGATGCTGCCCACTGTCTGTTTGTGGGAAATGACAGCAAATGTGATATTATGGGAGCAAAGCGTGCCGGAATGGATACTTTTTATGTACATTCTAACATATCACCGGAAAATGACTCTGCAGAGGATGCAAATTATATCGTGAATAAATTTATGGAGTGGTTCAGTTAAAAGAGTATGAAACATTTACTGCAGTTTTAAATTAACTTGTTTATAATTACAGAATACATGTAAGGTCCCCTGGTTATACTAGGATTATATTTTGAAGCGGCAGTGTGCTCTGCCACTGTCGGAAAGGGGATTTATGAATGAGTAATATAAAACAAGGAAAAGTAGCGGTGATTGGCTGTGGATTTGTCGGCTCTGCTTCCGCTTTTGCATTAATGCAGAGCGGACTTTTCACGGAAATGGTGCTGCTTGATGCAAACCATGACAGGGCGGAGGGAGAGGCGGATGATATTGCGCACGGGATTCCGTTCGGGCGGCCGATGAAAATATATGCAGGAAATTACGATGATATTGCGGATGCTGCGATTATCGTAATTACGGCAGGGGCAAACCAGAAGCCGGATGAGACAAGACTGGACCTGGTCCATAAAAACGTGACAATTTTTGAATCCATTATCCCGGAAATTACAGAAAGGGATTTTGAGGGAATTCTTCTGGTGGTTGCAAATCCGGTGGATATTCTGACCTATGTGGCGCTGAAACTGTCCGGCTATCCGGAAAACCGTGTGATTGGTTCGGGAACGGTGCTTGATAGTGCAAGGCTTAAATACCAGGTTGGGGAACATTTGAAAGTGGACAGCCGCAGCGTTCATGCCTTTATTGTGGGTGAGCACGGGGACAGTGAGATAGCGGCGTGGTCCAGTGCGAACGTGTCCGGAATACCGCTTGATGATTTCTGTGAAATGCGCGGGCATTACAACCATGTGGAGGCAACAGACCGGATTGCGGAGTCTGTGAAACAGAGTGCATATGATATTATTGCAAAAAAAGGAGCTACCTATTACGGAATAGCAATGTCCGTGAAACGTATCTGCGAGGCAATTATCAGGGATGAGAAATCCATTCTTCCGGTTTCCACCATGCTGCACGGGGAATATGGCATATCCGGTGTCGTTTTAAGTCTTCCATGCGTTGTGGGACGGAATGGATATGAGACAAAAGTACCGATTGACCTCGACCAGGAGGAGGTTGCGAGACTTCATGAATCAGCCGATACATTAAAAGAAGTGCTTTCTGACATTATGCGTGATAATTAGTTGCAGATTATGCTGGTACGGAGAAAATGCCGCTGTGTTCATTCATACAGGCATGATTCACCTGTCTGTCTGCCGGTGGCTGAACTGTTACAAGTATATAGATTAGCTATGAATTACAGTGTTGTAAAAATGATGATACAGTGGTAGAATAATCTCATGAATACCCATGGCGCAAAACCAGGGTACAAGAGGAGGACACACATGGACGAGAAAAAACTACAGGAATTACGGGACGCAGGCGTTAATACAGAAACTGCATTAAAACGTTTTATGAACAATGTATCATTAATGGAGAGACTGTTAAAAAAATTTCTGGATGATAAAAGCTATGCCGCACTGCAGACGGCACTGGACGCAGGGGAAACGGAAGAGGCGTTCAAGGCAGCCCATACCTTGAAGGGGGTTTGCGGAAACCTTTCCTTTGACAATCTGTTTTCCGTCGTATCCGAGCAGACTGAAGTTCTGCGTGCCGGAAACCTGGAAGAAGGAAAAGCGATGATGCCGCAGGTGACAGAGGCATACGATAAGGTGATGGAAGTACTGAAAACATTATAAAAGCTACAGGGAGAGTTGCAGTCTGGCAGTGCCGGACTGTGATTTTTTGTTGGCTTTTTTTGCGGGCTGCAAAGTCCCGGGCTGAATAGTAACACGAATTGTAACAAATGTTACATAAAATATCATAAAAAGCTTTTCATTTTGGGCAAAGTGTGCTATAATATTGACAGATGATTGTAGCTGTGGCGCGGAATGCCAATTTTTAACAGAAAAGAGGGGATATTTATGACGAGTAGTGCAAATCCGATAGATAGCTTTAGCTATGAATTTAAAAAAGGGCTGATTGGCGGAAAGAAATTTTCCAACCGGCTTGCCGTTTTTGTCTCCCGCCTGGAGGGAGAGGGATTTATGCGGGATGCATCCAGACTCAGCCAGTATACGGTTTCGTTTAATATACCGATTAAAATGGTAAAGAGCGTATCCGAACAGATTATAGAAAACCAGAAGGTTCTGCAGATTGCGTATAACAAACACAGTACGCACAGCGGGACGGAGGAGTATGCAGAAATTGTCGGAATTGATGACTGTGATAAATGGATCCGCCTGATTAATGATACAAGGGCGAAATATAAGGAAAAGGAAGAGGCAGAAGAGAAAGAAGCCGAGGAGAGACGCCGCCAGAGAAGGCAGGGGGCGCAGAGGGCGACGATTGAAGAGTCTGCCCAGAAGGCAGCAGTGCAGGCAGAAGATGCCGCAAGGCGTGCCGCGGAACAGGCAGCAGCCCGGAGGGCGGAAGCAGAGGAAACCGCACGTGCAGAAGCTGCGGAAGCCGCAAGGCGTGCTGCAGCGGAAGAAGCAGTCCGCAGGGCGGCGGAAGAAGTTGCCAGAAGGGCAGCAGAGGAAGATGCGGCAATTAAGGCAGCGGAAGAGGCAGCACAGAGAGTTGCCGAGAATGAGGCACAGCGAATGGCGGAAGAAGCAGCGCTGCGGCTCGCAGAGGAAGAAACCCGTAAGATTGCGGTAGCAGATTATGCCGATTTGGAACCGGTTCGTGCAGAGCCTGCGCCAGGACTTTCGCCGGAAGAAATTGCACAGCGTGCAGCGGCAGAGGAAGCAATGCGTTTCGCTGCGGAAGAATCTGCAAAACGTGCTGCAGCAAAAGCTGCGCAGGAAGCAGAACGGAGAGCAGAAGAAAATGCTGCGGCACAGAAAGCAGCCGCAGATGTGGAAAGACGCGCGGCAGAAGAAGCAGCCCAGAGAGCGGCAGCCGAAGAAGCGATGAGACTTGCAGCGGAAGAATCCGCAGGAAAGAAAGCGGCAGAGGAATCCGTAAGACGTGCTGAAGCAGAAGCAGCGGCGCAGAAAGCATCCGCAGAATCAAAGAAACGTGCAGCAGCCGAGGAAGCTGCACGGCGCGCGGCAGCAGAAGAGGCTGCCAGAAGAGCAGCGGAAGAGGCCGCAGTCCGCAGGGCGGAAGAAGAAGCCGCAGCGCGTAAAGCAGCAGAGGAGGATGTTTCCAGAAAAGCTGAGGAAGAAGCAGCCAGAAGAGCGGCGATTGCGGAAGCAGCCATTCAGAGGCTGGCACAGCAGGAAGCTGCCAAGAGAGCGGCAGCAGAGCAGCCGGCAGAAGAAAAACCGGAAGCAGAGTTAAAGAAGCAGGAAGCCGCAGAAACCGAGAAGCTTGCGGTTGAGGAAATGGCAGCACAGGCTCTTGCGGCACAGTCTGCAGCAGCAAAGGCAGAGGCGGAGCGCAGGGCAGAAACAGAGGAACCGGCAGCCAGCCGCAGGACAGTGGAAGAATTTGCAGCCAAAGCCCTGGCAGCACAGGCGCTGGTAACACATGCCGTAGCGGCTCAGGAATATGCAAGACACAGTGCAGAAGAGGAAATCTTGGAACCTGCAGGGGACAAAACAGAAGCACCGGAACCAGTGCGGCAGTACGCAGAGGAGGAATTGCCGAAGCCGGCAGTTGTGGAAAGTATTCCGGAGCCGGTACAGCAGTATGTGGCTAAGGAGCGGTCTGAACCGGCAGTTGCCGAAACACCGGAACTGGTACAGCAGTATGTAGTGGAGGAACCTCCAAAACAGAAAGTGACAGAAGAAAAAATGGGAACATTAAGGCAGAATCTGATTGAAGAAGCTATGAAACAGAGTGCGCTTGGAGAAATGGCAAGGCAGCAGCCGGAAGTTGTAACCCGGCCAGAACCTGAGCCTGCCAGTCCGGCAATGGAAACTGCTAAACTAATAAAGGAGGAGCATAACATGAGTGCAGAAGACGGAAAGGTATCAGTAGAAGTCTTTAAGGAGAAGATTGATAAACTGGTACTGTTAAAGAATTCCGGATTATTGTCAGAAGAAGAGTTTGCAGTAGAAAAAGCAAAACTGCTGGCTCAGGTTTAATTAAATACATAGGAAAGTTATGAAACCCCTGCAGATGCAGGGGTTTCATTTGCGTAAAAACGGCTGTATCTGGAATTGCCGCAGGAACCATTTTATAAAAAATTTAGATAAATTGTTAGCACTCTATATTGACGAGTGCTAACAACCGTGCTATGATAAAAATGCTTAGAAAGGAGCATAACAATCCGTGTGGAAATGAAACTCTGGGGTAGTAACTATTCAGCCTTCTGCCGAATAGTTACTGAATCCGGCTATTTAAAGTTGTCTACGTTTCACTTCGGTCCGCGGAGTGCAAAGTCCTGGGCTGAACTGTTACCTGAGGGATGTCAGGTTTTCTATGAAATGTTGACATGTAGCATCGGTTCATTTGCTGGCTGTTGTATCCTGCAGGGATATTACCTGGCTAATTTTGCATGAACCGGCGTTTCAGGGAAGGAGGACATTATGAACATACAGAAATTTACACAAAAATCCATTGAAGCGATTAACGGCTGCGAAAAGCTTGCGTATGATTACGGAAATCAGGAGATGGAGCAGGAGCACCTGCTGGTATCTCTCCTTACCCAGGAAGACGGGCTGATTCCGAAACTGATTGAGAAAATGGAGATTCAGCTGGAGCATTTTACGGATAATGCAAAGAGCAAGCTTGCCGCAAGGGTAAAAGTATCCGGTGGGGAACTGCGTGTGGGTCAGGCATTGAATAACGTACTGATTCATGCCGAGGATGAGGCAAAGGCCATGGGGGATGAATATGTTTCCGTGGAGCATCTTTTTCTCGCGCTTTTGAAATACCCGAATTCTGCAATGAAGGGATTGATGAAGGAATACGGGCTGACCAGGGAGCGGTTTCTTCAGGCGCTTTCCACCGTTCGGGGCAACCAGCGCGTGACAAGTGATAATCCGGAAGCAACCTACGACACCCTTGAAAAATACGGTTATGATCTCGTGGAACGGGCAAGACAGCAGAAACTTGATCCTGTTATCGGCAGGGATGAGGAAATCCGTAATGTGGTACGGATATTATCACGTAAGACGAAAAACAATCCGGTGCTGATTGGTGAACCTGGTGTTGGAAAAACCGCCGTTGTTGAAGGGCTGGCACAGCGTATCATAAAAGGGGATGTGCCGGAAAACTTAAAGGATAAAAAACTGTTTGCCCTCGATATGGGCGCACTGGTGGCAGGTGCAAAATACCGCGGTGAGTTTGAGGAGCGGTTAAAGGCGGTACTGGATGATGTGAAAAATTCAGACGGCCAGATTATACTCTTTATTGATGAGCTGCATACGATTGTCGGAGCGGGAAAAACAGACGGCGCAATGGATGCAGGACAGCTGTTAAAGCCAATGCTTGCAAGGGGCGAACTGCATTGCGTGGGCGCAACGACTTTGAATGAATACAGGGAATACATTGAAAAAGACGCTGCACTGGAACGCCGTTTCCAGCCGGTTATGGTGGATGAGCCGACGGTGGAGGATACCATTTCCATTTTAAGGGGGCTTAAGGACAGGTATGAGGTATTCCACGGGGTTAAGATTACGGATTCCGCACTGGTTACGGCAGCCGTGCTTTCCAATCGCTATATTTCCGACCGTTTCCTGCCGGATAAGGCAATCGACCTTGTGGATGAAGCCTGTGCCATGATAAAGACGGAACTTGACTCCATGCCTGCGGAACTGGACGAATTAAACCGTAAGGTCATGCAGCTTGAAATCGAGGAAGCAGCGCTGAAAAAAGAAACCGACCGTCTGAGCATGGATCGTCTGGAAAATCTGCAGAAGGAGCTTGCGGAGTTAAAGGATGAGTTAAACACCAGAAAAGCACAGTGGAACAGTGAAAAGGACGCCGTGGATTCTGTCAGCAGCCTGCGTGAAAGGCTCCAGAACATCAATGCAGAAATTGAGCAGGCAAAACAGAGTTCCGATTACAACAAGGCCGCGGAATTACAGTACGGGGAGCTTCCGAAGCTGACACAGCAAATTGAAATCGAAGAAAGAAAATTAAAAGAACGGGATTTGTCCCTTGTACACGAAAATGTAACAGATGAGGAAATCGCCAAAATTATTTCCCGCTGGACGGGGATTCCGGTTGCAAAACTCAGTGAGAGCGAAAGGAACAAAACCCTGCATCTGGATGAGGAACTGCATAAACGTGTCATCGGTCAGGACGAAGGCGTTACGAAGGTGACGGAAGCCATTATCCGTTCCAGGGCAGGGATTAAGGATCCGTCCAAACCAATCGGTTCCTTTCTGTTTCTGGGACCGACCGGCGTCGGCAAAACAGAGCTTGCCAAAACGCTTGCAGCAAGCCTGTTTGATGATGAAAGTAATATGGTACGTCTGGATATGAGTGAGTATATGGAGAAATATTCCGTATCCCGCCTGATCGGAGCGCCTCCGGGATATGTGGGATACGATGAAGGAGGACAGCTCACGGAGGCGGTGAGAAGAAAGCCCTATTCGGTAGTTCTGTTTGACGAGGTGGAAAAAGCGCATCCGGATGTTTTCAATGTGCTGCTGCAGGTGCTTGACGACGGACGGATTACCGACTCGCAGGGGCGGACGGTGGATTTTAAGAATACGATTATTATTATGACGAGTAATCTGGGGTCTTCGTATCTGCTGGAAGGGATTCGGGAAGACGGAAGTATTTCCCCGGAAACGGAACAGGAGGTTATGGAAGAAGTACAGGGACATTTCCGTCCGGAATTTTTAAACCGTCTGGATGAGATCATCATGTTTAAACCGCTGGACAGGTCATGCATCGGAGGCATTATCGAACTGCTTATGCAGGATTTGAATGCCAGACTTGCAGATAAGGAGATTTCTGTTGAACTGACAACAGAGGCGAAAGACTTTGTGGCAGAGCATGGCCATGACCCTGTTTACGGGGCAAGACCACTTAAAAGATTTCTCCAGAAACATGTGGAAACACTTTCTGCAAGGCTGATCCTGCAGGATGAGGTCAGAGCCGGGGATTCCATAGAAATAGGGGTATCCGCCGACTCTCTGGAAGCACATAAAAAAGCACAGGCGTTGTAGTTTTGCACAGTGGAAAATGCAGACTGGGTGTCTTTTCTGGCAGAATGTGGAAAATAAGTAAAAATTGTTTTAAGGTGTTGCAAAGTGCCGGAAAATCATGTATCCTAAAAAAGGTGAAATGAAATTTTCGGCACTGCTTTATTCATAATAGGTATCAGCCATGGATTTATTCGATTATATGAGAGAACAGAATATGGAAAAAGAATCCCCCCTTGCCTCGCGCCTGCGGCCAGTCACGCTGGATGAAGTGGTGGGGCAGCAGCACATTGTGGGTAAGGATAAGCTTTTGTACCGTGCTATCAAGGCGGATAAGCTGAGCTCGATAATTTTTTACGGACCGCCGGGCACCGGCAAGACCACGCTTGCGAAGGTGATTGCCAATACCACAAGTGCGGCGTTCATGCAGATTAACGCAACATCTTCCGGGAAAAAAGACATGGAAGAGGTTGTGGAAAAGGCAAAGAACAATCAGGGAATGTATGGAAAGAAGACCATTCTTTTTATTGACGAAATTCACCGTTTTAACAAGGCGCAGCAGGATTACCTGCTTCCGTACGTGGAGGACGGAACCGTGATTTTAATCGGTGCGACCACGGAGAATCCATACTTTGAAGTTAATTCTGCTTTGCTGTCGCGCTCCGTAATCTTTGAATTGAAAAAGCTTTCCAAAGAGGATTTGAAGGTACTGATTTTACGGGCGGTGACAGATAAAGAAAAAGGCATGGGTTCCTATCAGGCAGAAATTGATGAGGATGCGCTGGATTTTCTGGCGGATATGGCAAACGGGGATGCGCGTTCGGCACTGACGGCAGTTGAGCTGGGCGTTATGACGACGGACAGAAGTCCAGACGGAGTGATCCATATTACGATTGACGTTGCTGCGGAATGCATCCAGAAGCGAGTGATTTCTTATGATAAATCAGGTGACAACCACTATGATGTGATTTCCGCGTTTATCAAGAGCATGCGCGGTTCCGATCCGGACGCGGCGGTTTATTATCTGGCGAGGATGCTTTATGCAGGCGAGGACGTCAGATTTATCGCAAGAAGAATCATGATCCTTGCTTCGGAGGATATCGGAAATGCCGACCCGATGGCAATTAATGTGGCGGTTTCCGCTGCACTGGCAGTGGAGCGTGTGGGGATGCCGGAAGCACAGATTATCCTTTCACAGGCCGCAACCTATATGGCGAGCGCGCCAAAGAGCAATTCGGCGGTGAATGCCATCAGTAAGGCGATGTCCGTGGTGAAGACCACCAGAACCCCGCCGGTTCCCGCACATTTGCAGGATGCGCATTATCCTGCGGCAGCAAAGCTGGGACATGGTCTGGACTATAAATATGCGCATAACTATAAGAATCATTATGTCGTGCAGCAGTATTTACCGGACGGACTGACAGACCAGACATTTTACGAGCCATCTGAAAACGGATACGAAGCGCAGATCCGTGAATATTATAAAAAGATAAAAGAGGATCCGGAAATGGAAAAGTGACCGGAAAAAGGAGGATATTATAATGAAAACCTATCAGGAAATGAGTAAGGGTGAGTTATTAAAGGAAAAGGCGGAGCTTGAGGCCGCTTATGCAAAGATTAAGGAAGAAGGGCTTGCACTTGATATGTCAAGGGGGAAGCCGGGAGCCGACCAGCTTGAACTTTCCATGGGTATGATGGACTGTCTGGACAGCAGGACAGACATTTTCAGTGAGAATGGTACTGACCTTCGTAATTATGGGGTACTGGATGGTATTCCGGAAGCCAGAAAATTGATGGCAGACATGGCGGGCGTTAAACCGGAAAATGTGATTGTATATGGTAATTCCAGTCTGAATATTATGTATGACCAGATTGCACGCGCGGAACTGTTCGGATACTGCGGCAGTACTCCGTGGAGTAAGCTGGACAAAGTTAAATTTTTATGCCCGGTTCCGGGATATGACAGGCATTTTGCAATTACAGAGGATTTTGGCATTGAGATGATCAACATTCCGATGACGGAAAACGGGCCGGATATGGATCTGGTAGAAAAATATGTAAATAATGATCCGGCCGTAAAAGGAATCTGGTGTGTTCCGCAGTATTCCAATCCGCAGGGAATCGTATATTCTGATGAAACCGTATACCGTTTTGCAGCATTAAAGCCTGCGGCAGAGGATTTCAGGATTTTCTGGGATAACGCTTATTCTGTACATCATTTGTATGATGACAGGGAGGCAGATATTCCGGAGATTCTTTCAGAATGCGAGAAGGCAGGAAATCCGGATATGGTATTTGAATTTGCTTCCACCAGCAAGGTGACATTTCCGGGAGCCGGAATTGCAGCAATTGCCGCATCAAAAAAGAATCTGGAGGATATTAAAAAGCATCTGACTTTACAGACAATTGGTTATGACAAAATTAACCAGCTCCGTCATGTGAAGTTCCTTAAAGATATAAACGGAGTCCGTGAACATATGAGAAAACAGGCGGAAATCATCCAGCCGAAATTTGAACTTGTAGAGCGGTACCTGACGAAAGAGACAAAGGCTTATGGAATTGGAAAATGGATAAAACCGAGGGGTGGTTACTTTATCTCATTTGAGGCAGTACCGGGCTGTGCGAAAAAAATCGTTGCAAAGTGTAAGCAGGCAGGTGTTGTCCTGACTGCTGCCGGTGCGCCGTTCCCTTACGGGAAGGACCCGGAGGATTCCGTAATCCGTATTGCTCCGACTTACCCGTCACTGGAAGAACTGGAAAAAGCCGTTAAAGTATTTACAACCGTTGTCCGTATGGTGACAGCAGAAAAACTGCTGGAGGAAGAGTCAAAAAAACAGTGCCAAAAGGGTGCATAATTAATTATACCAGAAAACCGCTGAAGCCTTATGACCTCAGCGGTTTTTCTTTATGGGAGTTTTTTGCAGTTCCTAAACCCTGTCATATTCCCAGCTGGGTAAAAATATTAATTATTTCATGCCATGAAATAATTGAATCCTCCAGGCATTTTTTCCCACTGTCTGTAATTTTGTAATACTTTCTTTTGGGACCATGGGAAATTTCGCTGTAATACATTTCCGTCATTCCTTCTTTATTCAGCCTTCTTAAAATCGCATACAGTGTGCTTTCTTCCGTTTCAGGGAAAAAAGCCTGTAAGGTTTTGATAATATCATATC
>CAYNOE010000041.1:0-15997 GCA_964398745.1 uncultured Lachnobacterium sp. | reverse complement strand
GACAGAAAAAATATTTTGAGGTCGGAAGCTGTTCCAATCTTGGGGATGCGCAGGCAAGGCGGTTAAAGATCCGCGTAAAAGGAAAAGACGGAAAGAAGTATTTTGCGAATACGTTAAACAATACCGTGGTTGCCCCGCCGCGTATGCTGATTGCATTTCTGGAAAATAACTTAAATGCAGACGGCAGCGTGAATATTCCGGCGGCTTTGCAGCCGTATATGGGGGGAACTGCAAAGCTTCTGGTGAAGTAAAGGTTTTTTGTTACAGGAGAGGGGATTTATGAGCGGTGGTATAAAAAAATATCTGCATCGGTTTCAAAACAGTTTTTTTTCCAGTGTTGTAAAACGCGGACTTGGAATGATGGTTCCATTTATTCTGACGGGATGTATGGCATGCGCCCTGCGCGATTTTCCGCTTCCGGCTTACCAGTCACTGCTTAAAACGGAGCAGTTTCACTGGCTGTATCTGTTTTTTCATATGGTTAATACCGGTATTTTCGGAGTCTTTTCGCTTGCACTGGCGGTTTCGCTGGGATTCAGCTATGCCATGGAAAGCAATGAAAGCCAAGATGATGCAGCGATGTATGTGGTGGTTTCGGTCGGAGCGTTTGGTACACAGTGGTATTCTGCAAACGGAACGTTTGATATTAATGTTATTGGAGCGCAGGGGTGTTTTGCGGCGATTGTTGTTACCTATCTCTCCTGTAAGGCATTTTCCAGGCTGAAAAAGATACGTCTGCTTACGCTGGAGGATTTTACTGCCGGGATGGGCGGTGTGGCGGTTCCGGCGATTCAGGCATTTCTGCCCATGGTAATTGTGGTTGTGGTGGTTGCGGTATTAAACCAGCTTCTTTATCTGGTGAGTGATGCCGCAAATTTCAATGAATTTATATCCACGGCATTCTGCCGCCTTGCAGAATATATTGGTTCCTCAGACGGTTTTGCGGCAGGTCTGTTTTATACGCTGATGGTGCATATCCTGTGGTTTTTTGGTATGCACGGAAGCAATATTATGGAGCCGGTGGCACAGTCAAATTTTGCATTTACCCAGGGACATATTTTCTCCAAGGCATTTTACGACACATATGTTTCAATCGGGGGAACCGGGGCCACCATCTGCCTGTTGCTTGCAATGCTCATCTTTTTCAGGAAAGAGCGCTATGGTAAGCTGGCAAAGCTTGCCGCCTTTTCCAGTATTTTTAATATCAATGAGATTCTGACTTTTGGAATCCCGGTGATATTAAATCCGTTTCTGTTCCTGCCGTTTATTCTGGTTCCGGTGATGATCTATACGGTTTCCTATGTGGCAACTGCGGCAGGGCTTGTGCCGGTTCTGGTCAGGGACGGCGTGTGGACAACCCCTGTTTTTTTAAGCGGATATATAAACACTGGTTCCATCCGCGCTACTCTTTTGCAGGTTCTCTGTGTGACAGCGGGAACTGCGGTTTACCTTCCGTTCCTGCGTATGAACCGGAACATGGAAGAGGAACGCAGCAGACAGCAGGTGAAGGAACTGGTGCAGGAGCTGCAGGCAAAGGAAGAGGCCATTGAGCGGCCGGATTTTCTGGCAAGAGGGGATTTGTCAGGGACGGTATCGAGGATGCTGCTCCGGGATCTGAGGACAGCAGTCAGAAACCGGGAACTGTTTCTTCTTTACCAGCCGCAGGTATCGGCAGATGGGAGCTGTATGGGGGCGGAAGCCCTTCTCCGGTGGTTTCATCCGGTGTACGGTCTGATTTATCCGCCGCTTATTATTTATCTTGCGGAGGAAGGGAAAATCCTTCCGGATCTGGAGGATATGATTCTTGATGAGGTTGCACATGCCATTGCAAAGGTGCAAAAAGCGTTTGACGGGCCTTTTAAGGTGTCTGTGAACCTCACGGCGCATTCCCTTCTGTGGGATGTGGACAAGTGCATTGACCGCCACTTAAACGCTTGTGGCGTTTCGAGGGAAAAACTCTGGATTGAGATTACAGAGCAGGATATCCTGCTGCAGACGGATCTGGTCATCCGGAAATTGAATGATTTAAAAGAGGCGGGCCATATGCTTTTGATTGATGATTTTGGCATGGGCCATACTTCGCTTTTGTACCTGCAGTCCAGCTATTTTGGCATTGTAAAGCTTGATGGTTCTTTAATCCGCAACCTGCCTTCCAGTGAAACCAACCAGAAAATTGTTTCGTCCATTGTGAAGCTGGGAAAAGAACTCGGGGTCGGCGTCATTGCAGAGTATGTGGAAACCGAGGAAATCCAGAAACTTCTGGAGAAACTTGGCTGTAAGCATTACCAGGGGTATCTGTACAGTAAGCCGGTTCCGCTGGATGATTTTATTACATTTCTTTTGGCGCGTGCACCGGAGAAGGTTGCGGAATAAAAGAATGCCCTGCCGGCATTTGGAGGTAGAAACATAAGATGTCATTTAGTCAGGTTCTGTACACCATACTTATTAAACCGCTTCAGCTGCTGTTTGAAGTGATATATGTGACTGCCGAAAAAGCGATTGGCAGTCCCGGCCTTGCGATTATAATACTGAGTCTTGTGGTGAATTTTCTGGTTCTTCCCTTATATCTGCGTGCGGATGCCATGCAGAAAGAAGAGAGGGATGTAGAGAGAAAGCTTGAGGAGGGCGTAAAACACATCAAAAAGACTTTCCGCGGAAATGAACGTGTGATGATGCTGCAGACATACTACAGACAGAACCACTATAAGCCATTTTATACGTTGCGCGGAGCGGTTTCCCTGTTTTTGCAGATTCCTTTTTTTATGGCGGCGTACCAGTTCCTTTCCGGTTTGTGTTCATTAAACGGAGTTTCGTTTGGACCGGTTAAGGATCTGGGACAGCCGGATGGAATGCTTTTGATAGATGGTATTGAAGTGAGTCTTCTGCCGGTGATAATGACTGTAGTGAATCTGGTATCTTGTATGGTTTTTTCAAAGGACAGCACGGTGAAGTCAAGAATGCAGTTGTACATTATGGCGTTTTTGTTCTACCTGATTCTGTTTAATTCTCCGTCAGGCCTTGTTTTTTACTGGACACTTAACAATATCTTTTCCCTGGTCAAAACAATAGTAACTTCCAGTCATTTATTCAGGCGCAGGAAAAAAATCCGTGTTTCTGCGCCCAAAGCAGATGCAAAGGTATTTTTTACCGGCGCGGTTTTTCTGGCAGTTCTGACGGGAATACTTGTTCCCTCTGCAGTGATAGCGTCTTCCCCGCAGGAGTTTGTTATACTGGGCTATTTCTATAAGCCAATGGAACTTGTGGGCTATACGTTCTGCCTTGCAACCGGAGTGTTTTGCCTGTGGGCCGGAATTTATTACTGGCTGGCAAAGCCTTCGGCCAGGGTCTGGTTTGACCGTGCGGTATGGGCTCTTTCCGGTGTGATGGCAGTGGATTATCTGTTTTTCGGAAAACAATGCGGGATTCTGGACAGCAGTTTAAGGTATGAAAAAAAATTAAGTTTTGCCGTGGGAGAGGTGTTCGGGAATGCTCTGATCCTGTTTCTGGTTGCTGCATTGTTCTGCTTTATTGCAGTTCGTGGAAAAAAATTCATGGTTGAGCTTCTGGCAGCCGGAAGTATGGTGTTTTGTTTCATGTCGGTTCTGAATGCAGAAAAAATCAGTGATTCGACAGTGGGGTTAAAGAATCAGTCCATTGAAAAAGATGTAAAAAAGGCTGGAAGTTTCTCCCTGAGTAAAAAAGGAAAAAATGTTGTTGTGCTTATGCTGGACAGGGCAATGGGACTGTATGTCCCGTATATCTTTCAGGAAAAACCTGAATTAAAGGAGCAGTTTGCGGGATTTACCTGGTATTCAAATGTGGTTTCATTTGGAAAGAGTACAAATTTTGGTTCGCCTGCCCTTTTTGGCGGATATGACTATACGCCGGAGGAGATGAACAAAAGAGGCAGTGAGCCTCTGGTAAAAAAGCACAATGAAGCTTTGAAGGTGATGCCGGTACTGTTTGATGAAAATGGTTATGACGTAACAGTCTGCGACCCGCCCTATGCAAATTACCAGTGGATTGCTGATCTGTCCATTTATGATGAGTATCCGGATATTAAGGCGAAAATGATAGTTATGAACCAGACAGGGAAAAAGCAGCTGCTTCAGGAAAGGGAAAGAAATTTATTTTGTTATTCCATTATGAAATCAATGCCTCTTTTGCTGCAAAAACCCTTATATGATACAGGAAATTACCTGCAGGCGGATAAAGGCACTGCTGCGGATGAAGAGGATATGGAGGCGGTATCCGGCGATTCCCTGTTTGTGGACAATTATCAGGTATTGTCATCTCTGCCCGGGGAGACGGATATTACGGATAATGGGGCAGGTACATTTTTGATGATGACAAATAATATTACCCATAGTCCGGCCATTCTTCAGGAACCGGATTATACGCCGGCGGACAAGGTGGACAACGCGGAGTATGACAGGACACACCAGAACCGTTTTGATTTGAACGGACAGAAGCTGGACATGGAAAATGAACAGCAGGTTATGCATTATCATATTAATATGGCGGCAATGCTTCAGCTTGGAAAATGGTTTGACTATCTGCGGGAAAATGATGTATATGATAACACAAGGATTATTCTGGTATCCGACCACGGGCGGGATTTGTACCATACCGAAAATCTGCTGTATGATGACGGGATGGATCTTTGCGGGTTTTATCCCCTGCTTATGGTCAAGGATTTTGGAAGCCGGGGATTTATGACATCAGAGGAGTTCATGACAAACGGGGATGTCCCGGCGCTTGCAATGGATGGTCTTATTACGAATCCAGTGAATCCCTTTACGGGAAATCTGATAAATTCGGATGCAAAAAAGAAAGACAAACAATATATCTTTTGTTCCGGTGACTGGGATGTGGAGACAAACAATGGAAATACCTTTCATCCCGGTACATGGTTTTATGTGCATGACGATATGAGGGACAAAAATAACTGGGAAAAAGTGGCAGAGGATAGGGTTTTACCAGCTGGGAAATAGAGAAATTATTGCATTGATACCTGCAACTTAGTATAATAACAGATATGTGATATGTCACAGGAAATGAAGGTCAGACAGAGAGAATGCATATAAGATTATATATTGATCCGGGAACAGGCAGCATGCTGTTTACCATTCTGCTTGGAATTACCGGAGCACTGAACTACATATTAAAAACCGGACTTTTGAAGCTGCAGCTTGGAATACACCGCGGAAAAAAGGCGGGGAATCATGCAGATAAAATCCCGTTTGTGATTTTTTCGGATGACAAGCGCTACTGGAGCGTGTTCGAACCGGTCTGCAGGGAACTAAACCGGCGCGGGGTGGATGTTGTTTACATGACGGCTTCGCCGGATGATCCCGCGCTTGGGAATCCCTATGAACATATTAAGGGGGAGTTTATCGGGGAAAACAACAAAGCCTTTGCAAAGCTGAACTTTTTAAATGCGGGCATGGTTCTTTCCACGACTCCCGGGCTTGATGTATACCAGTGGAAACGTTCCCAAAATGTGCAGTATTATGTACATATGCTGCATGCAGCGAATGAGGTTTCAACTTACCGGATGTTCGGGCTTGATTATTATGACGCGGTAATGCTGTCCGGGGAATACCAGGTAAAGGACGTCCGTGCACTGGAAAAGATGCGGGATTTAGCCCCAAAGGATCTGGTAAAAGTAGGGATTCCATATATGGATGAAATGGCCAGCCGGCTGCAGGCAGATTCAAAAGAGATTTCCGGTGAACGGACCGTTCTGCTGGCGCCTACATGGGGAAAAAGCTCTATTTTTGGAAAATATGGCGGAAAAGTCATAGAGGAGCTTTTAAAAACCGGATACCATATTATCGTTCGTCCGCATCCGCAGTCTTTTGTATCAGAAAAGAAGCTGCTGGATGGACTGATGAAGCAGTATCCGCCGTCTGTCCAGCTTGAGTGGAACCGGGATACTGATAATTATGAGGTTTTAAAACGTGCCGATATTCTCGTTTCTGACTTTTCCGGCGTACTTTTTGACTTTGCACTGGTATATGACAAACCGGTGATTTATGCGGATACAAAGTTTGACAGCAGTCCTTATGATGCATGGTGGCTGGATACCCCGTTGTGGACTTTTTCCGCGCTGGAACGTATAGGGCTTAAGCTGACAGCGGACAACCTTTCATCCATCAGAGAAATGATAGACACCTGTCTGGATGAGGAAAAATATGAAAACGGACGCAGGGAGGTTCGGGCGGAAACATGGGAATACAAAGGCGAGGGAACAAAAAGAGTGGTGGATTATCTTCTGGATAAGTACCAGAAGCTGACTTTACTGGAGGGAGAAGCATAAGATGTCGGTTAGTTCAATATTGTATACATTGCTGGTCAGGCCGCTTCAGCTGCTGTTTGAGGTGATTTATGTAGTTGCAGAGAAAGCGACCGGCAATCCGGGTCTGGCAATTGTGATTTTAAGTCTTGTAGTGAATACTCTGGTTCTTCCCCTCTACCTTCGTGCGGATGCCATGCAGAAGGAAGAACGTGACATAGAAGAAAAACTCCGGGAGAAAGTTACACATATTAAAAAGACATTTCACGGAAATGAGCGGATCATGATGCTGCAGACGTATTACAGGCAGAATAATTATAAGCCCGCCTATGCTTTAAGGGGGGCTGTTTCGCTGTTTTTGCAGATTCCGTTTTTTCTGGCGGCATACAATTTTCTTTCAGGGCTGCAGTCGCTTAAAGGGGTTTCCTTTGGACCGGTTGCAGACCTTGGAGAGCCGGATGGAATGCTTTTTGCGGGCAGCCTGGACCTTAATATCCTGCCGGTAATCATGACAGTTGTGAATCTGGTTTCCTGTCTGGTTTTTACAAAGAACAGTACCCTTAAATCAAGAATCCAGCTATATGCCATGGCTGTTCTTTTTTACCTGATTTTATTTGATTCCCCGTCCGGACTTGTTTTTTACTGGACTTTGAATAATGTGTTTTCGCTGGTCAAAACAATTGTGACTTCCAGCCGTATTTATAAAAACAGGAAAAAAATCCATGTTACAAAACCGGCAGGGACAGCGGACGCCAGGGTGTTTTTTAGCGGTGCCGTTTTTCTGGCCCTTTTGACCGGGCTTTTAATTCCATCCACGGTAATAGCAGCTTCACCCCAGGAATTTGTTGTTATAAACTATTTTTATGACCCTCTGGAGCTGGTGGTGGATTCAGTATGTGTTGCGGCCGGAGTTTTCGTGGTCTGGCTGGGAGTGTACTACTGGCTGGCAAAACCACGGGTTCGGATTCAGTTTGAGCGTGCAGTATGGATTTTTTCGGGAGTGATGCTTATTAATTATATGTTTTTCGGGAAACATCTGGGAATTCTCTCTGCCGGTTTAAAGTATGAAAAGGGTTTGCGTTTTGACAGGGGGGAACTGTTTGGCAACGCTGTAATTATACTGGCGGCTGCCGCTGTACTGCTTGTTTTAATTCTGCGCTGGAAAAAATATTTATTTCAGATGCTGCTTGCGGGCTGCATGGTGCTTTGTATTATGTCGGCTGTAAATGTAAACACGATCAATGCTTCTATTGGCAGGCTCAATAAGCAGTCACTGGACGAAAAAAGCCAGGATATGTTCGAGGACCTGCATAAGGAATCCTGTTTTACACTCAGTAAAACAGGCAAAAATGTAATTGTACTGATGCTGGACAGGGCGATGGGGCAGTATATTCCATATCTGTTTCATGAAAAACCGGAATTAAAGGAGAAGTTTTCCGGATTTACATATTATTCAAATGTGGTTTCATATGGCCGGACTACGAATTTTGGTTCGCCTGCAGTTTTCGGGGGATATGAGTATACACCGGAGGAGATGAATAAGCGGAGCAGTGAACCGCTGGTGAAAAAGCATAATGAAGCGATAAAGCTTATGCCGGATTTGTTTAACAGGAATGATTATGAGGTTACGGTCTGCGATCCTCCTTATGCAAATTACCAGTGGATTTCGGATTTGTCAGTTTATGATGAATATCCCGAAATAAAAACTTACAATACAAAAGTAGAGATGTCGTCCGATCTTTCCGGTAAGATTACCCTGGTAAAGAATAACAGGCGGAATTTTTTCTGTTATTCCATTATGAAGTCAATGCCGCTTCTGGTCCAGAAACTGTGTTATGATGACGGAAATTATCTGCAGGCAGACAGGGGTGTAACCTCAGGCACAGGCACTATCAAGCCTGATGATAATACATTTCTGGAAAACTATTATGTTATGCAGAATCTTTCCACCCTTACGGATGTGACGGCTGAGAACAGAAACACATTTTTAATGATGGCAAATGACATTACCCACTGCCCGGTGATACTTAAGGAGCCGGAATATACACTGGAAGAAAATGCAGACAATACCGAGTATGACAGAAAACATAAAGATCGTTTTAATCTGAACGGGCAGACGCTGGATATGGGGAATGAAAAGCAGATTGCGCATTACCATGTAAACATGGCAGCGATGATACAGCTTGCGAAATGGTTTGATTACCTGCGTGAAAACGGGGTTTATGACAATACAAGGATTATTCTGGCATCCGACCATGGATGCGATTTAATGCATACCCCTGACATGATGTTTGATGACGTGATTGACCTTACTTCATTTTATCCGCTTCTGATGGTTAAGGATTTTGACAGCAGGGGATTTAAGACATCGGAGGAGTTTATGACAAACGGTGATGTTCCCACCCTTGCGATGGACGGGCTTATACAGAATCCGGTTAATCCGTTTACGGGAAAGAAAATAAATTCCGATGCAAAAAATGCAGGCGGGCAGCATATTTTTTATTCCCTGGACTGGGATATTACCTTAAATGACGGAAATACTTTTCATCCCGGTACATGGTTTCTGGTGCATGATGACATGCGGGACAAAAATAACTGGGAAAAGGTGGCGGAAAATGCCGTCCTTCCGGATGGAAAATAAACCGGAAGGGAGGAAGGGCATGAAAAGGATTATGATTTTATCAGACATCCATGGAAATCTCACCGCGCTTGACAGGGTGCTTGACAGTGTGGATATAGACAGTATGGATTACATCATGCTGCTGGGGGACATCATTGATTACGGGCCGAGGTCCAATGAGGTGGCTGCACGGATACAGGAACTTGACCAGGGGAAAATCCTTGTAAACATCTGGGGAAACCATGAAAAGGCAGTGGCAGAGGAAGATTACGAAAGGTTTTCCAGCGAAAGGGGCAGGCTGTGTGCAAAGCACACCAGAAGCTGCCTGTCTAAACAGACCCTTGCATACATTAAGGGCATGAACCGGAAGGGACGGCAGGAGTTTACACTCTGCGGCAGGCGCTGCCTTGCCGTGCACGGCTCCCTGGAGGATGTGTTCTGGAAAAGTATCGGCACGGAAAACATGGATGAACGGTATTCAGAATATGATTACGTGTTTAGCGGGCATTCCCATGTCCCGTGCCTTGTGGAGAAATTTTACGGCGGCGGCAGTGCCGCATACCGCGGGAAAAAGAGGACGGTTTTTATAAACCCCGGCTCCGTGGGGCAGCCCAGGAACCATGACCCGTGTGCAAATTTTGCAGTGCTTGAGATGGAGGGCGGAACAGCCACCCTGCATTCCCTGGAGTATGACTTTTGCGCGGAAATGCGGCTGTTTTCGGACAAGGTGGATGCATTTTACAGGGACAGGCTGGAAAAAGGAATATGAGGAGGAAAAAGCATGAAAGATTTGTATGTGGTCAGCGGGATGACGGGAATGACGGGAAACGAGCTTGCGCGCCAGGTTCTGAAAAAGGGGAACGAGGTCATCGGGTTTGACAATTTTTTTGCATCCTCTGTAAAAACGATAGGGGACATTCTGGATGATGCCAACCTTACGTTTTTCGAGGGGGACATCAATGACGCGGGCACGCTGGAACACCTGGAGGAAACCGTGCTTGCGAAAAAAGGGACAGTGGACAGGGTCATTTATGTCAACTGTGCGGCCGTGGTACACACGGAGCATTTCTACCATGTGTGGGAAACGTTTGAAACAAACGTAAACGGGATGAAAAATTTTCTGGAACAGGCCATCCGTGTGGGGGCAGAGGTTTTTATCAACTGCTCGACCTCGGAGGTGTATTCCATGCAGTCGTGGAAGGAAGGGGGCGTGAAGGAGGATGACTATCTTGTCCTTGCCACGGCGGAACACAGCCAGAGGACAAGCTATGCGGCAGGGAAGCTGATGACGGAATTTTTCATGAAGGACGCCGTGGAGCAGGGGAAAATACTTGGCTGTTCGTTAAGGTTTGCAAATGTATACAGCAATAACGAGTTATACCCGAAGCACATTATTCCCCATATTATAACCAGCCTTTTAAAGGAAAAAAAGGTAGTGCTGCTGGAAAACTCAAGGAAAAACAGGAGAACATTCCTGCATAATTACGACAGCTGCGCGGCCGTCCTTGCGGTGGCTGAAAGCAGGGACAGCACGGTGCTGGACGGTTCTGTTTACAATGTTGCCACAAACGAGGAGGTTTCCATACTGGAACTGGTTGAAAAATGCGCACAGCAGACGGGCACGGACAGTTACAGCATAGAGTTTTCGGGATACCGCCTTTCGGATCCCGAGCGCAGGGTTCTTTCCTCGGAAAAGCTCAGGCAGCGCACGGGCTGGAAACCGGGGATTTCTCTGGACGAGGGAATCAGGATGTGCGTGGCTTGCCATGCCGGACAGGAGGCAGGGGAATGACATACGTGGTTATTACGGCGGCGGGCATGTCCTCCAGGTTCAATGAGGGGGAAAAAACCCCTGCCCTCAAGTGCATTTACAATGAGGGGGATGAAAAAAAGACCCTGCTGTATTCCATCCTGGAAAAGTGCGGGGGATGCAGGGGCGTCACCGTGGTCGGGGGATACCGTTACGGGGAACTGGAAAGGTATGTGGACGGGATAAGGGGTGATTTTCCCTTTTTCATTGACCTGGCCTTCAATCCCCGTTATGCGGAATACGGCTCCGGCTACAGCCTTAAAACCGGGCTTGAGGAATGCCGCAGGCATACAGACTGCACGGAAGTGGTTTTTGCGGAGGGGGATCTGATGTTTGACAGGGAGACAATGGAATACCTGGTGGGCAGGGAAAAAAACTGCCTTACCATAAATGACGGTCCGGTTTCATCCGAAAAGTCGGTTGCGGTTTACCGGAATGACAAGGGGGAAATTCGGTACATGTACAACACTGCGCACGGCCTGTTTTACCTGACGGAACCTTTTTCCGTAATCTGTAATTCCGGGCAGGTATGGAAATTTGCGGACTGGGACAGGGCAGTACACATCATGTCAGAAACGGGAGAGGAGGAATGGCATGGAACGAACCTTGTTTTTGTGGAGCGCTATTTCAATTCAGTGGAACGGGAAACCGTGGAAACCGTAAGGTTTAAAAGGTGGGTGAACTGCAACACCCGCAGGGATTACCGCAGCTGTGAAAAATATCTGTGAGGAGGCAGGAAATGAAGGAACTGGAAAAAAGACTGCAGGTTTTAAGGGGGCACATCGAAGACGGGCACATTACGGTCATGATCATGGGGCTGGGAAGCGTGGGGACATATCTCCTGGACTACCTGCTGTCGGAAAACGACCCGGCGCTCAATATCGTTGCGGTGGGGAGGAATGCCGAAAAACTGGAGACAGCCGTCAACATTGTACGGACGGGGGCGCTGATCAGGGGACTGAACCGTTCGCAGGTGGCAGTGGAGTCCGGCGTGGACTTTGGCAATATACAGCAGGTGGCGGACTGCATCAGAAGGCACCGTCCGGATTTTATCGTAAACTCCAGCAGGGCATACCCGGGGCTTAAATACGGGAGCATTTCATGGCAGAACCTGAGGGCATACGGAATCTGGAGTCCGCTTGCCATAAAATACACCAGAAACATCATGGAGGCAGCAGGACAGGCGGATGCGGACGCTGTCGTAATCAATACCTCCTATTCGGATGCGGTCATCCCCTGGCTGAAATCCGCGGGGAGGGACTATCCGGATTTCGGGAGCGGGAATCTAAACCACCTGGTTCCGCGGATAAAATTTGCTGTGGCAGGACTTCTGGGAATTCATGATTTCTGGGATGTGGACGTGACGCTTGCAACCGGGCATTTCCATGATGTGGTGATAAGCAAGGAGGGGCATACGGAGGGCGTGGAGCCGCTGATGCACATCACATACAGGGGTGAGGCGGTTTCCTGCAGCCGGAAGGATGTCATATCAGGGTGTATGATCCCGATGCCGGCGGATGCAAGGCGGAACATGATGAATGCCTCAAGCAATTATGGGATTATTACAGCCATTACGGAGGCTGTCCGCAGGGGGGAAAGGAGAAAATTCCATTCACCGGGTGCGTTCGGTGAAACCGGGGGATACCCGGTGGTGGTTGACGGCAGCGCAGAAACCGTAAGGGCGGAAATCGACACCACGGTGTTTACAATGGAAGAAATGAGGCAGGCAAACAGGCAGTCGATGGCACTGGACGGCGTGGAGGACATTGTGGATGGGAAACTGGTCTACACGGACCGTCTCCTGGAAAAGGTGCGTGACTGTTTCGGGGTCCGGCTCCCGAAGGAGGTCGGGTTCGGGGAGATTGATGAAGTGGCGGACTGGATTATCCAAAAGATCATCATCCCGGCACTGGGGAAAGGACAGGGGTAGACATGGACGTTTCAATATTTGCGGAACAGCTGAAAAAACTAAACATAAAAATGATAGCCGGGATACCGGACTCTGCCTTAAAGCAGTTCTGTGATTACCTGGATGGGAAACAGGAAAAGCCGTTTGTGCATTTTGTCCCGGCAAATGAGGGTGCGGCGGCAGGGATTGCGGTCGGGCACTACCTTGCCACGGGAAACCCTGCCTGCGTCTATATGCAGAACAGTGGTCTTGGAAATGTGGTAAACCCGCTTACCTCGCTTGCAAATGAAAAGGTATACGGGATTCCCGTGCTTTTTGTGGTCGGCTGGAGGGGAATCCCGGGGATGGCAGACGAGCCGCAGCACCGGTTCATGGGGGAGATTACATGCCCGCTGCTTGCAGAACTGGGAATTTCATACGCGGTCATAAAAAAGGAAACCACGGCGGGGGAGCTTGAACGTATGGCAGAACAGGCGGGCGGATGTCTGTCGGCGGGAAAGCAGTTTGCTTTCGTGGTGGAGCCGGGTGCCTTTGAGTCCGGGGAAACGCGAAGGAGGGAAAATGCGTGGAGGCTGGTCAGGGAGGATGCCATACATGAAATCCTTTCCTTCATTTCGGGGGACGACATTGTGGTTTCCACGACGGGAAAAATCTCGCGCGAGGTTTACGAACAGAGCGACCGGATCCGGGGACACCACGGGCAGGTGTTCCTGACTGTGGGCGGGATGGGGCATGTCAGCATGATTGCATTTGGTATTGCAGCGGAAAAACCGGATAAGAGGGTGTACTGCATTGACGGGGACGGGGCGGCTGCCATGCACATGGGAAGCCTTGCGTTCCTTGGGAAACAGCAGCCTGCGAACCTGGTGCATATCTGCCTGAACAATGATGCGCACGAATCTGTGGGCGGGATGCCGACCGGGTGCGCGGGACTGGATTTTGCAGGGATTGCGGGTGCGGCCGGCTATCCGTATACAAAAACGGTAACGGACCTGGCAGGACTCCTGGATGCGCTGGATGAAATCCGGCAGGAAAAAAGGCTGTCGTTTCTGGAAGTGAAAGTATCGCTGGATGCGAGAAAAGACCTGGGAAGGCCGGCGGAAACGGCACGGGAAAACAAAAAGGCGTTTATGGACTACCATAACGGGAGGAACGGATGAAGACAGTATATGCTTGTTTTTGCACGGATGTCATCCATGAGGGGCACCTTAACATCATAAAGGAGGCGGGAAAATACGGAATGCTTGTCGCGGGCGTCATGAGTGACGGGGCGATGGTGCGCTATGACCGTTTTCCCCTGGTTCCGTTCGCAGAGAGGAGGAGGCTTCTGGAAGACATTCCGGAAATCAGCCGCGTGGTCGTGCAGACGGAAGTAATGTATGAAAATATTTTAAATGAACTGCGTCCGGATTATGTCATCCACGGGGATGACTGGCAGAAAGGACCCATGCGGGCGGTCCGGAGGAATGCCATTGCCACACTGGAAAAATGGGGCGGCATCCTGGTCGAGGTTCCGTATACCAGTAGTGAGCATGTGCAGAAAGTGGATGCGGTAATGCGGGAGCGCGCTGCAATGCCGGAATACCGGAGGAAACGGTTAAAGCAGATGATTAAGCTTTGCCCGGTCGTAAAAGCCCTTGAGGTGCACAGCGGCCTGACCGGACTGATTGCGGAAAAAACCGTCGTGGCGAGCGGGGGAAACATAGACCAGTTTGACGCCATGTGGATTTCAAGTCTCTGTGATTCCACGGCAAAGGGAAAGCCTGACATTGAACTGGTGGACATGTCCTCCAGGCTCAGGACGGTGGACGAGGTCATGGAGGTCACGACCAAGCCAGTTATCCTGGATGGCGACACGGGAGGACTGACGGAGCATTTTGTATACAATGTCAGGACACTGGAGAGAATGGGGGTTTCCGCGGTTATCATAGAGGATAAGACCGGTCTTAAGAAAAATTCCCTGTTCGGGACGGAGGTGGAGCAGACACAGGACAGCATTGAAAATTTCTGCGGGAAAATCCGGGCAGGTAAAAAGGCGCTTCGGACGGAGGAGTTCATGATTATTGCGAGGATAGAAAGCCTGATTCTGGAAAAGGGCATGGAGGACGCCATTGCACGGGCGTTCGCCTATGTTGCCGCGGGGGCGGACGGGATTATGATCCACAGCCGGAAAAAGAAAGCGGACGAGGTTTTTGAATTCTGTGACAGGTTCCGCAGGAAGGATAAGGACACGCCGCTTGTTGCCGTGCCGACATCGTACAACACAGTCACGGAGGCAGAATTGCAGGAACACGGGGTAAACATTGTGATTTATGCAAACCAGCTGACGAGAAGTGCGTTTCCCGCAATGCAGAAGACCGCGGCGGATATCCTGGTGAACCATAGGGCAAAGGAAGTGGATGACAGACTGATGCCAATCGGGGAAATCATCCGCCTGATTGATGAAATGTGATATAAAATGAACTGGTATTTCCTGTATTAATTGACAAAAAATTGCCAGAGTGTTACCATAGTACTATAAAGAATGTACAAGTTTAGGAGGAATTTTGTAATGAGTGAGTTCAAGAATTTAACACTTGCCGTAGAGGATGGAATCGCTGTTCTTGCAATTTCAAGACCGGCCGCATTAAACGCATTAAACTCTGAGACGCTTGACGAGTTAAATGTATGCCTGGGTGAAATTGAGACGAATGACGATATTAAGGTTGTAATCCTTACCGGAGGCCCGGACAAGAAGGGCAATGAGTTCAAGTCTTTCGTTGCAGGGGCAGATATCGCCGAGATGGTGAACTTTACGGCACCGCAGGCACGTGCGTTTGGCATTAAGGCATCCGAGCCGTTCTTTAAACTGCAGAATATGCGCCAGGTAACAATTGCCGCAGTCAACGGATTTGCACTTGGTGGCGGATGTGAGATTGCCATGAGCTGTGATATCCGTATTGCAAGCGACAACGCATCCTTTGCACAGCCGGAGTGCGGTCTTGGAATTATTCCGGGATTCGGCGGCACACAGAGACTTGCCCGTCTGGTTGGAATGGGACGTGCGAAGGAAATGATTTTCACCTGCGACAATATTGATGCAAATGAGGCATACCGTATTGGCCTTGTAAACAAGGTGGTCGCAAAAGAAGAACTGATGGCAACTGCAAAGGAAATGGCAGCAAAGATTATTTCCAAGGGAAGCTATGCGGTATCTGTTGCAAAGGCAGCAATCAACAACGGTTATGACATGGATATCAGAAATGCAGTGGAAATGGAGGCAAACCTCTTCGGTGTTGTGAATGATACACATGACAAGAAAGAAGGCATGGGGGCATTCCTTGAGAAGAGAAAAGCAGAGCTGACTGACTTTTAAAAATT
>CAYNOE010000040.1:0-16058 GCA_964398745.1 uncultured Lachnobacterium sp. | reverse complement strand
ATACTTTAACAAAACAAGGTTGGTGAATAAAAATGGATAATAGAAAACTTGCCTCAAAACTCAAAGAACTGCGCATTGCACACAACTATACCCAGTATGATGTTGCCGCCATGCTGGGTGTTGCCAGACAGACCTATGCAAATTACGAGGCAGGACGGCGCACGCCGGATTCCGAAGCCTTGTACAAGCTGTCCGGGTTTTATAATATTTCTGTCGATGATCTGATGCACCTGACAGTCAGTCTGGATACCGAATCCTATTTTGATGCCCCCTCCCCGTCCGCTGCAAGCCACGAACTGGATGAATACCTGCAGTATGTTAATGAACCTGCCAACCGGAAAAAGCTGCTCCCCTTCAGTGAACGTGAAAAGAAACTGCTGTTTTGCTTTAACCGGCTTTGTGATTCGGATCAGGTGGAATTAATTGAAATTGCAAAGCTTAAAATGAGAAAACGGGATACATCCGTCTGAAAACTGTGTGCAGGCTGCACACCAATCTGCATTCTGCTTCCTTTATAATAGAAACTATTACTACACAAATGCAGCAATACAAGAAGGAAGGAGAAATAATTATGACTCTAAAAAAATTTTTATCGGCAATACTGTCGGTGGTATTGGTATGCACGCTCTTTGGCGGCGTGGTTACGACTCCGGCAGCAGGCGCCAAGCTCGACAGCGAGCTTAAAACGGCAAAAAAGCTGGGCTTTTTGAGCGCCTCGCAGGAGAAACGCATCAATAAGACAGCCAAGCAGACCGACGTCGTGAATATGATTACGGCGGCAGTAAAAAAGCGTTACGGCAAAACCGGTAAATTCCTTAAGGATAGGAAAAGCAAGGCCGGCTCTTCTGCGGCGACAAGGCACTACTTTGCGAGCACGCTGTATTTTGCAATGTACCAGCAGAAAATGTCCCCAAAATACAAAGGCTATGAGGACTATATGAGAATGGCAACTGCGGAAATGAGCGATAAAGTGATGCCCGACGCGGAACCGATCGGTGTCAGAAAGGACGGCAGTATCGGCGCATTAAACATTTTTGAGGACTGCGCCGACCTCGGGAGCATTCAGGGCAATGACAAAATCGCAAAAAAGTACAAGTATATGGTCGATTACGGCTCCGACTCCTCCGTGGTCTATGTATGCGCGCTTTACGACAGGGTGACGGGGCTTTCCGTTCTGGCGCTGGACAGCAAAAACAAGTTTAATCCGCAGAAAAAAATGACCGTTGGCGACGCGGCGCGTGCCACACTGCGGTTTTACAGAAGCCTCGAGGGAAAGGAAAAATATGTAAAGCTGTCAAAGGCAGGCACATACAACAAAAAAATTATTACAAATAAGCTTCTTAACAAGAAAAGCTCCCTTCCGGAGGCGTCCAACCAGAAGCTTCCGATATGGCGCGGGATCTTAAACGGCACGATGGGCTGTGTGAAGTATCAGGCACTCGGCGGCAGGGCGGATAAGGTAATCCGCGAGGGCGACATCAAGGCAGCCGCTGACACCGGCTTTAACCATATGTCGATCATGATCAGCTTTCCATGGCTCCAGGGACTGAATCAAAAGGACGGTTACGTTGACAAGACTCGCCTGGAAGAGCTTGACCGGGTCATTGCGCTGTGCATAAAATACGATATACACGTCACGCTTACAAATTGCGAGACGCCCGGGATCAGCATGTGGGGCGACGATGAACACGAAAAGGGTGCCGAAAATCTCTCCAGGCCGGGAATGGCGAAAACCTACGCCAGCTACTGGGGTATGCTCGCAAAGCGCTATCAGGGCATTGACAACAAATATTTGGCGTTCAACCTTATGTGTGAGCCGGAATTTACCAGTGAGGAGCAGTATGAAAAGCTTCTCGGTCCTTCTGTAAAAGCGATCTTTGCCGTAGATAAGAGCAGAGTCGTGATAGCGGACATTCACAACTGGGGACTCACCGGAGAAGCCATGGCTAAAATGGGCGTTGCACTGAGCCATCACCACTATGAGCCGAGGGATTTCTGCGTATTAGAGGGGACCGACAACGAATGGGATAAGGATTATCTGCACAGCGTAAAGTGGGATTTTGCGGCGAAGGATACTTTCGACCTGCACGCGTACGGCGACGAAAACCATGCATCACTTAACGATGTGCGCAAAACCGCCGAAAAATACGGCGTAGGCTTTATGGTTGGGGAATTCGGCATTTTCGGAGGCGGCCAACTATCCAAATACAGATACTCCAACGAAACATTGTCGTCGTACTATACAAGTATGATAAAAGCGTTTGAGAAGGAAGGCATCGGCTGGGTAGGCGGCAGCATGGACAGCCAGTGGGGGATTCTGATTTCGTACCCCTGCGTGGAGGGCGCAAGTTATGTGAAGCTTAAAAACAGCACCAACTATTATGATAAAACTCTCGGCGCGATATTCAAAAAAGTAAACGGCGTTTAAAACAGACTTTTCAGGTTTATCCGGGGTAAAATGCTTCAGCCGCAATGAATATAAATGGTTCATTGCGGCTTTTTTTCTCACTCTGTTTCCTTTTCAATCCTTTCTATCACACAACTGTGCGGTTTATTTTCATGGCTTCTGTCATAATTTATTCCAACAAGAAGGATTTCCCCTGCGTATCCCTCAAGCACTTTTGTATACTGCCTGTCTTTTATCTGTTTTATGGCAGTATCTGCGGAACTGTCGAATTTGAGTTCCACCACAAGTGCAGGTTTTTGGGAGGAAGGAAGCGGAAGGAAAATAATGTCCGCAAAGCCTCGTCCCGTTGGAAACTCCCGTACCATACGGTAGTCTTTTCTTGCACTGTAATAGGCAAGTCCGATGGCGCAGGCCAGGGAATTTTCGTTATATGTAACACCCTGTAAAGGGTGTTGCCTGCGCAAAGCACTCCGCGAAGCGGATTTGCATGTGCTTTGCTCCATATTATAGGCAAGGATGGAAGCGCTTTCCATATGCGCATTGTCAAGCCCTTCTGCAACGGCGGTTTCGTTTCCGTTTAAAGTGTCTTCAAGAAGCTGGTTAGAGGCTTTCAGGACACGCATGACTTCGGACCATCCGCCGACACTCATGGCGTTTTCAAATTCCTCTATAATCTCCCTGTTTGGGATAAATGCTTCTTTTGTTACAGAATCATAGCCAAGATAACCCAGATGTATTAACAGCGTAAGAACGTCATCTTTTGTTTTGAAAGTCCGCATATCGTTCTGAAAGCTTCTGGTATTGACTTCCACATATCCCCCGCCGAGCATCTGCACAATGTCTGACCGCAGTCCGTCAAAATCCATGTCCATGTAGATTTTTAAGGCTTCATAAGTTTCTGTACTGGTCCAGTAATTTGAGAAATCCTGACTGCACATCGCTTCGACCACCGACCTCGGATTATAAATATGCCTGAATTTTTTAAACCGGTATCCGTCATACCAGCTTTCGGTTTCCGCAAAATCCATGTCATACCGGTCACATAATTCTTTTACTTCCGCCTCGGTAAAGCCTGTATACTCCTCCAGTATTTTCTGGTTCGTCATGGAATATTCCCAGAACATATTCAGCGCGGAATGCAGCCCGTATTTTTTCACCGGGAGAATCCCCGTCATATAGGCAAGCGCAACATAAGGCTGATCTTTTAGCAGGTTTCGCAAAAAATCAAGGTAACGCTTCTGCAGTTCCTCCGATTCCTGCCGTTCCCTCATGACACAGTCCCACTCATCTATCAGAAAAATAAACTGCTGTTCTGTTTCCGAGTAAATCTCCCGCAGTGCGGCAGCAAAGCCCCTGTCATGTTCCTTTAAAATTTCCGGATATTCTTTTTTCAGTTCACGCAGTACTTCCTGCTCCAGGTATTCTGTTACCTTTCCGGCACTGGATTCAATCAGAAACTGCTGCATGTTCAGGTAAATCACGTTATATTTGTTCAGATACCCGGAAAAGGATTCCTCTTTTTCAATCTGAAATCCCTGAAACAGCTCTCTGGAATCACAGCTGCGGTCATAATATGCCGAAAGCATTTCCAGTGCCATAGACTTGCCAAAGCGTCTTGGTCTGCTGACACAGATAAATTTCTGTTTTGTATTTATATATTTGTTTGTACATGCAGCCAGTCCCGTTTTATCCACATAGATTTCTGAATTTATGGATTCACGGAAGCCCTGGTTGCCTGGATTTAAATAAATTCCCATGGACACGGCCCCCTTTTGTTCTATCATTTACCATCTTTCTGCAGGTATGCAAGGTAAAACCTCGATTCTTACGAAATATGGTTTTGAAAAATCCATGCCAGACTTCTGGCCGCAGCGAAGTGTGTGCAGGCTGCACACCAATCGGCTTTCTTTTTTTTGTATAATAGTAAATATTACTAAACAAATACTACTTTATTGAAGGAGGAATTCATTTATGAATCGAAAAAAATTACTTGCACCGCTTCTTGCAGGTGCTATGCTGCTTGGACTTTTTACTCCGGTACCTGCCGCAGCTGCAGCAAACAAGGTTGTAGAGGTTCCGGTAAACTTTACCAACACCCAGTGGGAAGACGAAAACTATGATGCTTCCAGATCCGATTTAAGCCTATGGAACTGGGAAGAACCAGGTGCCTATTCTGACAGCTATACTATAAGCTATAAACTCTATGTTCCGACATCAATGATGAAAGAAGGATCTGCCCTGCAGATCAATACAAATATTGGCTTCAATGATGCCAGTGAGGAAGAGTGGAAATGGGCAGGTTATGCTGACTGTCCTTATGCTGAACTGCAGTCCGACGGAAGAGTTACCTACTGGGACGAAAAAACGGAAACCGACGTAGAGGCTGATTATGCTTCTGCAAAAAAATCCAACGGATACTGGGTAATTTCCTATAAAGCCGCCAGCAGTACGGAACTGCACACAGAAGATGCACAGGCAGATGTAAGCAAAGCACAGGCTGTGGCTGTAGATTTAAATCTTTCTGTCAGGGGTATCAAGATTACGTCCCAGAAAGCTGTTTATTTTGACGATTTAAAAATTACCAAGGCAGACGGAACCACTCTTAGAGACCAGAACTTTGACTCCCTGAAAGACTTAAAAGACATGGGAGAGGTAAGAGTAAGTCCAAACTTCGGGGATAATGACGGAACAGTACCAAAGCTTACCACCCTTCCGTCCACAACCGCAAAAACCCTGACAGTTGCAAAGAAGAACCTGACCGTAAAGGTTGGCAAAAAAGTAACCATCAAGGCAACTGCAAAGCCTTCTGCAAAGATTACTTACACTTCTTCCAACAAGAAGATTGCCACTGTAAACTCCAAGGGTGTTGTGACCGGAAAGAAACCGGGAAAAGCAACCATCACAGTCAAGGCAAACGGCAAAACAGTTAAAGTAAAAGTTACTGTTAAGAAATAAATTGCTAACTTCATAAAAACCTTTCGTATTAAAAAAACCGCCGGTCCGGAAATTAATTTTCCGGACCAGCGGTTTTTTTATTTGATTTATCTCGTATAAATAATCTCAAACGATGGTTCACCGTATTTTTTCGCCAGCTCCTCCATCTCTTCTTCCTGCCGTATGCTCATTTCTACCTTCGTCAGGTTCGGCATGGTAAATAATGGCGACAAATCCTCAGGCGCACAGCCTTCCATATTCAGGTAGACGATATCCTCCCTCCCCTCCAGGGCGGAAATATCCCTTATGGTACTCCGGTCTATAAAGAGCTCTTCCACATGGGAAACCTTTTTGATACAGTCCAAATCCGTCTGTCCCGACCAGCCTACCCGCAGCCATTCCACATACAGCCCGTCCATATATGCCGATATATCCGGCCCATGAAAAACATCCAGTGAGCCCATTCCTTTTAAGTCCGCCAGCGGACTTCCGTCATAATCTCCCGTTTCATGTAAACTCAGATCGCGGATGATGGGCCAGGTGCGGACAGGCTCAATGTTATCCAGTTTATTTCCAACCAGATAAAGCTCCTGAAGCGCAGGTTTGTCCGAAAGCGGGGAAATATCATGAAACGCATTCTCCTGCAGCGATACACTTTCCAGCTTGTCCAGTCTGCGAAGCGGTGAAAGATCCTCTATTTCCATTCCACCCATATAAAGAATCTGAAGATTTTTCATATATTTAATGTCGATTAAACTTTCCGTTTTTCCGTGTATCCGCTCATCCGATGCATACCATGCCTCCTGTCCAATATAATATTCATCCATATTTTCATATGCTTCATCCGCAAACATATATATTTCTTTTACTTCCAGAAGGTCTTCTTTTGTAATTACGCCTTTGGGCCGGTCCAGCGACAGCCGCACGGCATCCTCAATTGTGGATTCATGAAAATGATAAGCCGCTTTTTGGGATTGGATTTGTCCGTATATACCTGCAAAAACCAGTAAAACAGTACATACCAGTGCGGCTATTATACTATTTTTCCGCCGTCGTCTAATATGAGCGGCATATTTTTCCGTTGTCTTTAATAACTCTTTTAATAATACAGTGTCATTCTGATAACGGTGTTCAGGCGCATAAGAGCAGCATTTTGCAGCAATGCGCTCCAGTCTGGTATGCGGTCTCTTTACCGGTTCTTCCTTCCCGGTAAGCAGCCATGACAGCACCACCCCGAAAGAATAAATATCCGAACGGGCATCCGTCTGCATAAAACCGTACTGTTCCGGCGGTGCAAAATTCCTTGTTCCGCAGAAAGTGGTGTCAGCTGTTCCTTCTTTTTTATATACACGGCTGATGCCAAAATCAATCAGTACAAGGCTCTGGTCTTCTTTTATGATAATGTTTTCCGGCTTGATATCCCGGTGGATAATTGCCGGCTCCGATTCATGAAGCAGTCTCATGATCCAGACCAGTTTAATTGCAAGTTCTGTAACGGCTTCAGGTGTCAGACAGTTAGCTGCTGCGTATTCAGTAAGCGTCATGCCTTCCACATATTCCCGCAGAATACACCGACACTTATCATTCCGGTACACCTCTTCGTAATGGGGAATGGCATTACTGTCAATTTTTGAAAGAAGTCCTTCCACGCTGCTTTCAAAACGGATTTCATCTCCAAAGTAACATTTTACGACCATCTTTTTTCTGGTATTTTTACTTGTTACCAGCAGAGTGTCATTCTCCTCCGCAGTCCCCAGACGCTCGATAATATCATATTCTTTCAGAAGTTCCTCTGGCAGAATATTCTCATATCCAGCATCAAAAGCGGCTGTAAATTCTTCCTTTGTTGTCATTTTTATACCTCTCCAAGCGGCGGAAGGTCTATAGATGCCAGCAGCTCCTGCATTTCCTGCATGCTCATTTGATGGGAAAGTCCGAAAATGCAGGCAGCATCCCTCTTTATTTTGGAATAAAGTCCGCTTTTTCCTGCCTTTTTCAGTAATTCCTGCGTGTCCTCGAGTGACAGACCGAAACCAAATGCGAGCTGGAGCAGCTTATCCCTTGAAGGATTCCGCGTGCCATTAAAAATCTGGCAGCCGTATGTACGCTCGATGTTTGCCCGACGAATGACCTCTCCTGAGTGCAGGTTGTACTTTTCGCACAACTGCAGCAGATACTCGTGGACCCTCTGCCCTGCAAATGCGTCTTTATTCGTTTCCACAACTTTTTTGAAATCTCCTGCATGGACCAGAATATCCTGCAGGGTATTGGTTGTTACTGCCATGTGTTCTCCTAAATTATATTATTATCAGTAAAACAAATTGTGTACATATAACAGAGATTATATCATGCCAGATAAATAAACTCAATAAATTGAGACAATTTAAAAAGCGGCAAATACAAGGAATGCGCAACTGGACATATGTTGTTTAAACTGTTATACTGGAAATCAGGTAAAAACCGTATCTGAAAGGAGAACCAAATTACATGAGTGAGAAAATCCCATACAAAATTTATCTGTCTGAAAACGAGATGCCAAAAAACTGGTACAACGTACGGGCTGATATGAAAAATAAACCGGCACCCTTGTTAAACCCGGCTACTTTAAAGCCAATGAAAGCGGAAGAGCTGGAAGGTGTATTCTGTAAAGAGCTGGTGGCGCAGGAGCTGGATAATGACAACCGCCTGATTCCGATTCCTGAGGAAATCCAGGACTTCTATAAAATGTACCGCCCGTCCCCGCTGGTACGCGCCTACTGTCTGGAAAAGAAACTTGACACCCCGGCAAAAATCTATTACAAGTTCGAGGGAAACAATACCAGCGGAAGCCATAAGTTAAATTCCGCAATTGCGCAGGCATATTACGCAAAACAACAGGGCTTAAAGGGGGTAACCACCGAAACCGGAGCCGGACAGTGGGGTACAGCGCTTTCCATGGCATGTTCCTATTTTGACCTGGACTGCAAGGTATATATGGTGAAATGTTCGTATGAACAAAAACCGTTCCGCCGGGAAGTTATGCGCACCTATGGCGCAAGCGTGACGCCTTCCCCGTCTGAAACAACAGAAGTCGGCAAAAAGATTCTGGCAGAACATCCGGGCACTACCGGAAGTCTCGGCTGCGCCATTTCAGAAGCAGTCGAAGTAGCCACACACAGCGAGGGATACCGTTATGTACTTGGAAGTGTGTTAAACCAGGTACTGCTTCACCAGTCCATTATCGGCGTGGAGACAAAAACGGCAATGGAAAAATACGATATTCACCCGGATATCATCATCGGCTGTGCCGGCGGCGGTTCCAACCTCGGCGGTCTGATTTCCCCGTTTATGGGAGAAAAACTCCGCGGTGAGGCAGATTACCATTTTATCGCAGTTGAGCCTGCTTCCTGCCCAAGCCTGACGCGCGGACGCTATGCATATGACTTCTGTGATACCGGAATGGTTTGCCCGCTGGCAAAAATGTACACGCTGGGAAGCGGCTTTATTCCATCCGCAAACCATGCCGGAGGACTCCGTTACCATGGCATGAGTTCCATTCTCTCCCAGCTGTATGATGATGGTCTGATGGAAGCCCGTGCCGTGGAGCAGACTTCTGTATTTGAAGCAGCAGAACAGTTTGCAAGGGTGGAAGGAATTCTTCCTGCACCGGAAAGCAGTCATGCCATCCGTGCCGCTATTGATGAAGCATTAAAGTGTAAGGAAACAGGTGAGGAAAAGACGATTCTCTTTGGCCTGACCGGAACCGGATACTTCGATATGGTTGCTTATGAGAAATTCCATAATGGGGAAATGAGTGATTATATTCCTACGGATGAAGATTTGCAGCCGGGATTTGACGGACTGCCACAAGTATAAAAAGATTATATTTATAAAGTCAAAACAAAGGAGCCGTTACATCGGCAGGTGAAAGTTACCTGCCGGGGCAATGGCTCCTATTATCTTTTTCTATTAGTTTCTTTTTTTGGTTACCAGTATTTCTATTTCCTCACCTCTTGCAATTCTTTTTCCAATTGCAGAATCCAGTCCATATAACGTATTACAACAGCTTGTTATGACAAAATAATGCTTATTCCATCCGTGATTCCCATTATAAAAAACATTCTGTTTTACCCCGGCATCCACCAGTACCCACAGAATCAGAATCTCTGTCAAGCCCACCCTTTACATATCCTGCGTGAAATTCCATATTAATGTCTTTCAGTTCTTTCCTGCCATCTATGTAGTCCTGATACATTTCCGCCAGTCCAGGCATACAGCCGTCACAATTTGCTGTTATGTTTCCGAGGGATTCCTCTACAATACGCTCCCGCTCCTCACGCGTAGTATCTTTGATTAAATATCCTGACATTTCCTTTTTACCTCTTTTCCTTTTTTAACATTATTGTATTTTATACCTAAATTGTCACCTCATATACCTCTTTTCCGCTTTTTTCGAGCACGATTGTATTTTGTATATATTCTTTATTCTTATTAAAATTAAAGCTGATTTTTCTCAATTCCAAAAGAATATTTCTCCAAAATTTTTCCTGCAATAATGTGATTATACAGGTAAGTTTCAAAAACAACATTTGAAATTGCAGTCATTCCATCCTTTTCAGCGAAAATTCCAAACATGATTCCAAGATTAATCACAAGTTCAGATCTTACAAACGGCATTTGCAGACCATCCAGTAATATTCCGGTAACTGCTTTTTTAAGTGCAGTGTTATTTTCAATATTCTTAATCAGGTCGTCAAATAATGTATTATCATTTCTAAGCAGTGCTTTTTCCGCATCATCCACTTTCTGTATTGTCCATTTACTGCCGCAGTTCTCATCCATCCATTTGCATAACCAGCTTACCAGAAACGGATAGCCAGCCGTATAAAAATGTATCCTCTCACTAATCTGGTGAGTATTCATTTCTGCGCCAGTATCTGTAGAATATTCCTCCAGCATTTTCGCAATTTCATTTACCGAAAAACTCATATCAATCTGAAAATCCACGGCAATGTTCCACGGACTATTATACTTTTTCTCTTCATCTGCACGCAGTTTTAATTTGAGGTTTTTAACATCATAAACCCCTGCCAGAATGACATTATGAAATGAAGTATCATTCTCTTCCTGCATATCCAGATATTTATTCCTTAACATTCCAAGAAAATTTAAAAATACCTGATTATCCGAGCATTTATCCACCTCATCTATCAAAAGCACCACGCCTTTTTCATACTGACTGCAGAGCCAGGTTATTTTATTTCCAAGGATATCAAACGCCTTGTCCAAACCCTCTGCTTTATCCATTGGCATTTGAAGCCATTTCTCTGTCATCTGCCGGGATACATTCATCTGGACAAACCGCTTCGCGGTATTTTTGAGGAACATATTGACAAATGAAACATTATCATCAAAATTATGATCGTCCACTCCTTCAAAGCTTAGCCGGATTACCAGATACCGGTCTGACAGTTCCCGCTGTAAAAAGGAAAGCAGCGTGGTCTTTCCGAACTGTCTTGCCCTGTTAATTGTAAAATATGCTCCCTGGTTAATGTAATCACTGACAATTCTGTCTACTTTTTCAGATAAATCAACCATGTAGTGTTTTTCAGGAATACACAAACCTGTCAGATTAAATCTTTTCATGAAGAAACCTCCCCCTGTATCATTAAGAATCCGCCAATTGCCTTACTTCTAAAATTTATAAATGGTATTCCCCTATTCCATCTGCTTCAAAAGCTTCGGAAATCTCCAGATAAAAATACTTACTGCGGCCACTACTGAAATAAAGTCCGACACCGGCTCTGCCAGAAATACTGCAACCACCTTGTCCGAAAGAAACTGCGGCAGTATAAAGATAAACGGAATCAGCAGAATTACCTTTCTCAGGCAGGCAATAAACATGGATGCTTTCGCCTGTCCGGTCGAAACAAATACCTGCTGTACACTGGACTGCAGTCCGAAAAGTCCAAGACTTGCCACATAAATCCGGAGCGTCACCATGGATGTTTCAAACAGTTCCTTTGATGATGAGTTGAACATCCGGATAAAGAACTGCGGAAACAGTTCAACCGCCGCCCATCCAATCAGAAAATAACCTTCCAGAACAATAAACATAAGCCGGACTACCTTCTTAAATCTTTCCTTGTCCTTTGCCCCGTAATTATAGCTGATAATCGGCTGGGCACCCTGTCCGATTCCGCTTGACGGAATCCAGAACATCTGCATCACTGTGCTGGCAATTGTCATTGCCCCCACTGCAACATCCCCGCCGTACTGCTGGAGGGAATAATTAAAGGAAACATTAAGCGCCGCCTCTGTTGCCTGCATAATAAAAGGCGCAAGTCCAAGTGCAAATACCGAAAGCATAATTTCCTTATCCAGCCGGAAATATTCTTTTTTTATTTTTAAAAATGTCTTCTTTCCTGTTAAAAAACGGAATGCCATGACCGCTACAAGCGCCTGGGACAAAACCGTGGCAATTGCTGCGCCGCACACCCCAAGTTTAAGTACAAATATAAATATTGGATCCAGTATTATATTACACACAGCCCCTGTAATCACGTTGATCATACTGAAACGGGTAAATCCCTGTGTGGTTATAAACGGATTAAGTCCAAGGGAACCCATGACAAATATATTCCCCACAAGGTAAATCTTCATATACGGCCATGCATATACAATTGTTTCGCTGCTTGCACCGAACAGCATCAACAGTTCCCTTCCTGTAAGCAGAAACACTACAGTCAGTACAACAGCTACTCCAATAAGACTAATGAAACAGTTTCCAAGAATTTTTTCAGCACGTCTTTTATCATTTCTTCCCATGGCAATGGAGGCATGGGGCGCACCGCCCTGCGAAATTAACACTGTAAAGGCATTAATCACACAGATAACCGGCATGCACAGTCCCACTCCGGTCAGTGCCACGCCTCCTGCATCCTCCATGTGTCCAAGATATATTCTGTCAATAATATTATATAAAAGACTGACTAACTGCGCCAGCACACTTGGCAGTGCCAGCCTGAAAAATAATTTTCCAATGGGTTCATTCTTTAACTGTTCTGATATATCCATAATGTCCTCCTAATATGTTTTTTCCCTATTATTATACATAATATAAATAAAAAACACAATTATAAATTCCCCCCTGTAACTCACATGCATATATTGTATCATACTGCTTTATGTAACAGGGGGTAAACGATTGTCAATATCTGTAATTCAGGGAATACTGATTCCATTTCTGGGAACTTCACTCGGCGCGGCATGTGTTCTGCTTATGAAAGAACAGTTAAATATGAAAGTTCAGCAGGCACTGACCGGCTTTGCCGCAGGAATTATGCTTGCAGCCTCCATCTGGAGCCTGCTGATTCCCTCCATTGAACAGGCTGCATATCTGGGACAGTGGGCATTCTTTCCGGCTGCTGCCGGATTCTGGCTGGGGATATTTCTTCTTTTACTGGTGGACCGGATTATTCCGCATCTTAACCAGTCAGTCAGTAAAACAAAAAGCTCAAAGGGTGTACTTGTGAAAACAATGGTGCTGGTACTAGTAGTGACACTTCATAATATTCCGGAGGGAATGGCGGTCGGTGTTGTATATGCCGGCTGGATTTCCGGAAAAAGCTCCATTACCCTGACTGAGGCACTTGCCCTCTCTCTTGGAATCGCCATTCAAAACATTCCGGAAGGAGCAATTATTTCCATGCCGCTCCGTGCCGGAGGGATGAAAAAAGGCAAAGCTCTTTTATACGGAATCCTTTCTGGAGCAGTCGAACCGGCAGCGGCAATTCTGACTGTCATTGCAGCCGCCTTTATTGTTCCTGCCCTTCCGTATCTTTTGAGCTTTGCCGCAGGAGCGATGATTTATGTGGTTGTAGAGGAAATGATTCCGGAAATATCCACTGGAAAACATAACGAACTGGAGACTGTTTTCTTTGCCGCAGGTTTTACTATTATGATGATATTGGATGTGGTGTTTGGGTAGCAAAATTCATTCTTTATTTTGTATTCAACTGCTTTCTGGACATGAAAAAAATAACCAGGCAGATGACTGCTGCCACCATAGAAAAAAACACTAAGTCAATGCTTACCGAAGATATCATTTTTCCTGCCCGGTAACTTTTACAGATATCAAAAACGCAGTATCCAACTCCAAACAAGCTTAATATAAAAGCAATTATACTTCCTGTTTTATTGTCTTCCAGCCGCTCTTCCCGCTCCGCAGGGCTTTCTTTTCTTTTTTTTACATGCAGCCGGTACAGCACGACTGCAAGCAGTCCCGACACCAGGGAAATACAAAGACAAAGGTACTCAAAATCTATTCCCAAAGAAATACCACCGGAACGTCCCAGCTGTGCATCACGGTTATCAGGGGAAACCCATATGGTTGCTTCCCCTTCCGGTTCAGGGTCAAACATATCACTGAAATGCTTCTCGAAAACCTCTCCGTCTGCCTGCCACCTCAGATCATAGCTAAACCGTGTGACATAACCCTGACGCCGCAGAACCCTCTTCTGCTTTACATTACAAATTTCTCCGGTTGTTTTGATATAACCCCTTGTGGCATAAGACGCATGAAGTCCCACCACTCCCAGAACCAGTGTTACTGCTGCAACTGCAAAAAACAGCCGGAATGGTTTATTTATAAAAAACACAACTGCCCTTGCCATCTTCGTATTCATACGGTTTTTTACCTCTTTCTAATATATAAATTACATTATATAGCAGACACGGCGGGTTTGCAATACAATAGAAATTTGATTTTTTGCACTTCATGGAAACATAATTTTCGTGGTAGAAAAAATGTTCATGCTATCATATAATATAACCTGATACAACTAGAAAACAACACCGAAAATGTACTTTAGAAAGAGAGAAAAACATGGGGAAATTTTTTAGCGACAAAGTAGAACAGGCACTGGAACTAATTTATTACAAACTGCGTGAGCAGAGGGGGCAGGAGGGATTTGCCCTTCTGGAAAAGGCATACCAGAATGGCGATGCAGACGCTGCCTATCTTTTATCACGCTGTTACAGCGGTACGCAGTATGTCTGGAAATACCACGGTTTTCCAGTGGATGACGAAAAAGTGGGACAGCTTATCCACGAAAGCATCCGCCGCGGCAGCGCCATGGGAGTCCTGGGCGCCATGAGATGCGGGGAATTTGACAGACAGGCAGAGCAGGAAATGCCTTTTGCAAACACGAAAGAAGCCTTTAACGTGATTTATGAAAAGGCACAGGCCGGCGAACCGTTCTGCCAGTACATGGTAGGAAACGTGTATTTCTGGGGGGATGTTTTAGACATTGAGGAAGAAGAAATGAAAAAGCTTGCCGGAAATAAAAAGGCAATGCAGGCATTTATCCAGAAGGTAAACATGGAGTCCATTGACTGGTTTGAAAAAGCTTTTGCAGCTGGCGTCTATTTCGCCGGAAACAATCTCTACCAGATTTTCCAGAACGGAAACGACGGCATTTTACCTCCCAAACCGCAGGAAGCAGCAAAAATTCCGCGCCGCGGTGCGGAATACGGCTACCCGATATGGCAGGCAGGGTATGGCACGGACCTGGAAGAAGCCGGAAAATTCGAGGAGGCTGTCTACTGGTGGACAAAAGCGTATGAGGGCGGACAAAAAAGTGTCTGCTTCCGCCTGGGAAGAGCTGCCATGCAGGGAAAAGGCATGGAAAAAAATGCACGGCTGGCAGAAAAATATCTGACTGACGGTTTAAGTGAGGATGACTTTGGCTGCTATAACCGTCTGGGTGAACTTTATTTCAATGGTGCAGACGGGGTACCGCAGAACTATGCACGGGCGGTAGAACTGTTTGAAGAGGCAAAGAGACGCGGCAGCAACTGGACAAACGATATGCATGCCGTGGCAAAAATAAAAGGACTGGGCTGTGCACAGAATGTGACGCAGGCAAAACAGCTTCTGGAAGAAATGTCCGGTGACAGTGACCTGAAAAACTACGGTCTGGGCGTTATTTATGCGCAGGGACTGGGCGTGCCGCAGGATATTAAAAAAGGAGTTTCTTATCTGAAAAAAGCTCCGGGCCTTGCATGGGCAAGGGAAGAGATGGCGAAATATAAAAAGGGATTCCTTGGGAAATGGACGGTTGCGGAATAAAGCAAAAATAACTAAATAAAGCTTTTTCATCATAGACTTTCCCATCCGGCTGTGCTATACTTGTACCAGCCAGTAACACAATGACAAGGGAGGGATGGTTACATGACAGAAAATGAAAAACTTGACCTGATACTTGATAAAATAGGCATTCTTGCAACAGATGTAGCTGAACTTAAAACGGATGTGGCTGGACTTAAAACAGATGTAGCCGGACTTAAAACAAATGTATCCAGTTTAAATGAACGGGTAGCAACACTGGAAACGGACGTATCAGACATCAAACAGCAGGTAACCAAAACCAGTCTGACCATTGAAAATGAAATCCGTGTCAATATCCAGCGGGTTGCGGAGGGACACCTTGATTTATCCAGAAAGCTGAACAAATGTATTCAAATTTCCAGTGATATCAAGGACAAGCAGGAAATCCAGGATATTTACAATAATATGCTCACTACCAGATTACAGGTGGTAAAATAAAGAATACATAACCGCAAAATGCATACGGTAATTTTTAAGAGGGACAGTAAGCTGTCCCTCTTATTATAACTTTTGGATACTCCCTCTGATTAATAATTTTCTTCATGTACCTCAAAATAACTCTGCGGA
>CAYNOE010000039.1:5655-16067 GCA_964398745.1 uncultured Lachnobacterium sp. | reverse complement strand
AGTGACTGCTTGCAGGCATTTGGCGACTGCCGCGAGGGTCAAATACCCCGCCCCTCTGGGGCGAACTTGTTAAAAAGAAGCTAAGTCAAGCCCCGTTGCTTGCTGCGGGGTATTTGACTTACTTGTGGTACGGTTCATGATGCATGATCCGGCAGGCCCGGTAAAGCTGCTCCAGCAGAATCACCCGCATCAGCTGATGCGGAAATGTCATCATGGAAAAACTAAGAGTTTCATCCGCCCTGCTTAAAACTGCATCCGAAAGACCGAGGGAACCCCCGATTACAAAATAAATGCGGCTGGTACCATAAACCCCAAGCTGTTCTATATATTTTGAAAATGCAACCGAATCCATCTGCCTGCCGTCGATTGCCAGGGCAATTACATATCCATTGTCACCAATCTTTTTTAAAATACGCTCTCCTTCCCGTTTCTTTACAAGCTCATTTTCTTTTTCCCCGGCATCCTCTTTTGTTTTTTCATCTGCCACTTCCATAATCTCCAGGTTACAGTAGCGTTTTAGTCTTTTGCTGTATTCCCTGACGGCATCCATATAAAATTGTTCTTTTAGTTTTCCTACACAGACAATAGTTATCTTCATTCTTATATTGTACTTGAAAATTATGGAAAAAGTCTACAATTTTCCGGCAAAAAATGTTATAATTTAATAAGTTTGACCGGCAGCCCTTTAAACAGGTACGTCTGCAGACTGCATAACAATAAAAAACTTGCGAGGTGAAAAATTTGAAAGAATTACAGGAACGTATTTTAACAGACGGCATTGTGGTAAACCACGATATCTTAAAGGTTGACAGTTTTATCAACCACCAGGTTGATCCGGTTCTGATGGAGCATATCGGTGAAGAATTTGCCGGACACTATAAGAACCACGGCATCACAAAAATTGCAACAATTGAAAGTTCTGGTATTGCCCCTGCGCTTATGACTGCAAAATGCATGGGACTTCCGCTTCTCATATTAAAAAAACAGCCGTCCAAAATCTTAAACGAAAATCTCTTCCACACGGAAGTTACATCCTATACCAAGGAAATCAGCTATGAGCTTACGGTTTCGGCAAATCTGGTCAGTGAGAAAGACCATGTTCTGATTATTGATGATTTCCTTGCCAACGGCGAGGCTGCAACCGGGGCCATCCGCCTTTTGCGGAAAGCCCATGCCACGGTGGACGGAATCGGAGTTTTAATTGAAAAAACCTTCCAGCCTGGCCGTGAAAAATTAATTTCGCAGGGGCTGGATGTATATTCCATTGTCCGTATCCGCCAGATGTCGGAAAACGGAATCGAATTCTTGGAAGAATAATATGTTTTTTATTCTTCCTCTGCTCCCGGCTCCGCTTCAGGTATATCCTCCTGCGGAGCCGTTTCATAATAAACGAATCTTCCTTTGTAAAGTTCTGACTGCAGCTTTGTACTGTCATCAATAATGACAGCTGTTAATATATGGTTTCCTTCCGGAACCGGAAATGGTCCGGTATACCGGTTGCTGTATACATTCGGCGTGGAACCGTCCCACGTATAGTATGCGCTGCATCCGTCCGGTACGGCAATGGTAACCGATGTCTTTCCCTCGAAATCCCCTCCATCCGGCGTCACAGCCGGCATATCCGGCGCCGGGAATATAATCGAGTAGGAACGCGCCTTCAGATTCCCATATATCCCGTTTTTGTTCATACAGACTGCTTTTACGAGATAATTTTTTCCGTTTTCGTCAAGCGTAATCGGACGGGTATAAGGAATTCCGTTTGTCACAGGATCTGAGCCGTCCAGTGTGTAATAAATCTCGTAGTCTTTTGCACTTCTTAATATAAGGGTCTGCGCAGTTTCATAGGTTCCTGATTCCAAACTGAATTCCGGCGGCTGCACCGAATAATTATCAAATAAGGACAACAGTTTTTTGTCCACGCGCTCCTTTAATGCCAGGATGGAATCCAGATCATCCCTGCTGTCATAAATTTTAATCAGATTTTTGCATGCCTCACGGTTTGCCTTATCCGCCGCCAGCACTTTTTTATAAAGTTTTTCCGCATCCTTATCACGTTTCTGTTCCATATAAAGCTTTGCAAGAGCAAGCCGGACATCATTGTTGTCCGGTTCAAGTTCAAGCGCCCTCTCATAATAGGAAACTGCTTTTTCCGTATCCCCGCGAAGGGATGCCTTCTGCGCCTGTGAAATCTGGTAAGTAACCGAATTCGCATGGTTTGAACGTATGGCTGCAGCCATTACACAAAGCGCAAGCACAAGTACGGCTGCCACGGCTGCAACTGACCCGATAATTTTAAGCTGCAGTTTCTTTTGCTGTTGTTCCCTTAACGCGGCATCCTTTGGATCTTTTTTTTCCGGCTTATTTTTTGAACGCCGGGGTCTGTTTTCTTCTGCGAGTACCTGTTTTAAATAATCATCCTCATATAAACTGTAGTCCGGTACAATCTGCGCCGCTTTATTGCATCTGGGACAAAAGCGGTCCTTTTCATCCAGCTCTGCACCACAGTAAATGCATTTCATAGTTTTTCCCGTCCCTTTTATATCTGATTCCGTTTCATGGCATCCACGCAGTTGTGCATCAGCATGGCAATCGTCATTGGCCCGACACCGCCCGGAACCGGTGTAATCGCGGATGCCATTTCGGAAACCTCATCATATTTTACATCCCCGCACAGTTTGTTATCTTCATTCCGGTGAATCCCGACATCAATCACAACTGCGCCTTGTTTTATATATTCTGCGCCAATATACTGTGGCTTACCCATGGCAACAATTAAAATGTCCGCTTCTTTGCAGATTTTTTGAAGCTTTCTGGTTTTTGAATGGCAGACCGTCACAGTCGCATTTTCCCTGAGCATTAAAAGTGCCATTGGCTTTCCAACAATATTGCTTCTTCCGATAATAACACAATGTTTTCCTGCGATTTCAATTCCGCTGCGCTTTAAAAGCTGGATAATTCCCGCGGGCGTACAGGAAACAAACCCCGGCTGTCCGGTTAAAAGCGCACCTGCATTCTGGGAATGAAAACCGTCCACATCCTTTTGGGGCGAAATTGCTGCAATCACATGGTTTTCATTGATATGCGCCGGAAGCGGCAGCTGACAAAGAATCCCATGTACTGTTTCATCCTGATTTAATTTTTCTATCAGTGAAAGGAGTTCTTCCTCTGATGTTTCTTCCGGCAGTTCACAGGCTCTTGATTCGATTCCTATGTATGCACACGCCTTTTTCTTATTTCTGACATAAACGCCTGATGCCGGGTCGTTTCCAACCTGAATAACTGCAAGACAGCACTGCCTGCCCTGCAACTTCAGTTCTTCCACCTCTTTTTTTAACTCTTCTTTTATTTCGCTGGAAATCTTCTTTCCATCTATTATCATTGAATTTTCCCTCCTGTTATTAAAAACGCGGGTAACGATTCAGAACCTCGCCCCATACATTCGCAAAACCGGTTCACTGCCTGGTTTAAAACAGCCCCGTGATAATCCCGTCCTTTACATCAATACGGTTTGCCGCCGGATTTTTTGGAAGCCCGGGCATGGTCATGATGGAACCGTTGACTGCAACAACAAATCCTGCTCCGGCGGATACATAAACTTCACGCACATTGACGGAAAATCCCTTTGGTCGTCCAAGCTTTTTTGCATCATCCGAAAGGGAATACTGGGTTTTTGCCATACAAACCGGAAAACTGCCCATCCCCAGCTCCGTAATCCTTGCAAGTTCTTTTTCTGCAGCCGCAGAGTAAGTCACAGAATCCGCACCGTAGATTTCTTTGGCAATTGTCTCTATCTTTTCTTTCAGACTTGCATCATCTTCATACAGAGGCTTAAAATCACTTTTTTTATTTTCCAGGGTTTCCAGGACTCTGTTTGCAAGGTCGATTCCTCCCTCACCGCCATTTTCCCAGACTCTGGAAAGGGCAAATTCGCAACCGCGCTCCCTGCAGAAACTTTCAACAAAAGCGGTTTCTTTTTCAGTATCCGTTACGAAGGAATTTAAGGTTACGACAACCGGAACCCCATATTTTTGTAAATTCTCAATATGTTTTTCCAGGTTTGCGATTCCTGCCTTTAATGCATCCAGGTTTTCGGCGGATAAATCATCTTTTTTTACCCCGCCGTTGTATTTAATGGCACGTACCGTTGCTACCAGTACAACGGCATCCGGCTTCAGTCCTGCCATCCGGCACTTGATATCAAAGAATTTTTCCGCTCCGAGATCTGCACCGAACCCCGCTTCCGTAATTACATAATCTGCAAGCTTTAATGCCGTGCGCGTTGCACGCACACTGTTGCAGCCGTGTGCAATATTTGCAAACGGACCGCCGTGAACGAGCGCCGGCGTATGCTCCAGTGTCTGGATCAGGTTTGGCTGCATGGCATCCTTAAGGAGCGCTGCCATGGAACCAACCGCATGAAGGTCTTCTGCCGTGACAGGCTTACCCTCAAATGTATATGCAACGATGATGCGGGAAAGACGTCTTTTCAGATCATCCATGTCCTCGGCAAGACACAATATTGCCATAATCTCGGATGCGACCGTAATCACAAAATGATCTTCCCTGACCATGCCGTCCATTTTATTTCCAAGACCTACCACGATATTCCTAAGCGATCTGTCATTCATGTCCAGACAGCGTTTCCAGACCACCTGCCTTGGATCAATCCCAAGCTCATTTCCCTGCTGGATATGGTTATCCAAAAGAGCAGCTAGCAGATTGTTTGCAGAGGTAATGGCATGAAAATCCCCTGTAAAATGCAGATTTAAATCCTCCATCGGAACCACCTGCGCATATCCGCCCCCTGCAGCACCTCCCTTGATTCCAAAGCACGGACCAAGCGACGGCTCACGGAGTGCAATCACTGCTTTTTTCCCAAGCTTTCCAAATGCTTCCCCAAGCCCGACACTGGTGGTCGTCTTTCCCTCGCCTGCCGGAGTCGGATTGACCGCGGTTACCAAAACCAGCTTCCCGTCCGGGCCGTCCTTAATGCGCTCCATCAGTTCATTGGAGAGCTTTGCCTTGTACTTTCCGTACAGTTCCAAATCATCCGCTTTAATATCCAGGGAAGCGGCAACCTGCTGAATGGGAAGAAGTTTGGCTTCCTGTGCGATTTCAATATCTGTTTTCATGGCTGTTTCCTCCTTTTTACGGGTTTTCCGCGATATAATTTTCAAATTCTTCCGGTGACATTAACACCTTGCGCGGCTTCGTACCTTCTTCGGGTCCTACGATTCCGGCTTCCTCCATCTGATCCATAATACGCGCCGCACGGTTAAACCCGACCTTTAAGTAACGCTGCAGCATACCAATAGAAGCTTTTTCCTTGTCCACAATAATCCTTGCGGCTTCCGAAAAATAAGAATCCCTTCCATCGTCTCCCGCATCGGAATCCGATATGGCAACTGTATTGCCCTGCGACTGCATGCTGTCCATCTTCTGCTGTACGCTTTCGTTATATTCTGCCTGCCCGTTGTGTTCCGTAATGAATTTTACAACATCCGATACCTCCTGGTCTGAAACAAATGCCCCCTGTACACGGACAGGTTTGGGCAGCCCCTGGGGATGAAACAGCATATCGCCTTTTCCAAGCAGCTTTTCCGCGCCGTTCATATCCAGAATGGTTCTGGAATCCACACCGGAAGTTACGGCAAATGCAATACGGCTTGGCATATTTGCCTTAATCAGTCCGGTAATGACATTTACGGACGGACGCTGGGTTGCGATTACAAGATGGATACCTGCCGCTCTTGCAAGCTGCGCCAGACGGCAGATTGCTTCCTCCACGTCATTGGATGCGACCATCATAAGATCCGCCAGCTCATCCACAATAATGACAATCTGCGGCATTTTCTGCGGACGCTCGGTCCCCTCCGGCACTTCGATAGTATCCACTTTTGCATTATACCCATTGATTTCGCGCACATTTGCTTCCGCAAATTTTTCATAACGCTCGGTCATTTCGGCAACCGCCCAGTGCAGCGCTCCCGATGCCTTTTTCGGGTCGGTTACAACCGGAATCATAAGATGCGGGATTCCGTTATACACACTAAGCTCCACGACCTTGGGATCAATCATCAACAGCTTGACTTCATCCGGTTTTGCTTTATAAAGGATACTCATAATAATTGTGTTAATACATACGGACTTTCCGGAACCTGTCGCACCTGCAATCAAAAGATGCGGCATTTTTGCAATGTCCGTTACCATGGTTTTACCTGAAATATCTTTTCCGACCGCAAAGCTGATTTTTGATTTTGATTTTTTAAATTCGGAGGATTCCACAAGTTCCCTGAACGATACCATTACATTTTCCTTGTTCGGTACTTCAATCCCGACCGCCGCCTTGCCGGGAATCGGTGCTTCTATACGGATATCCGCAGCAGCAAGGTTTAACTTGATATCATCGGCAAGTCCGACAATTTTACTGACCTTAACCCCCATTTCAGGCTGTATCTCATAACGGGTAACAGCCGGTCCGCAGCTTATGTTTAAGATAGTGACATTTACCCCGAACGTCTTTAAAGTCTGCTGGAGCTTGTTTGCGGTTTCCCGCAGATACTGCTCGGTATTTGCGGATTTCTTTCCCCCGGCCTGCTTCAAAAGACCTGTATCCGGCAGCACATAATTCTGTTTCGGCCTGGCCTTCGCTTCCTCCAGTTCTTTTGTAATATCCGCCACTTCTTTTTGTGCTTCTGCTTCTGTAACTTTTGTTTCCGGTTTTTTGGATGCCGGTACATACGGCTCCGGTTCCGGAAGCTCGGGCTCAGGAGGCATTCCGGAAAATGCCTCCGCAGGCTCCGGCGGAAGGGACTCCTCCAAAATGGCCGGTGTGAAATTTCCGGAAATGACCGGTTCCGGCTGTACCTGCGGCATGGCATCCGTAATATGGATTTCTCCCATTTCATCGGATTTTTTTTCCGTCTGTTTTTTATCTTCGATTTTTGTATGTATGGATACACCCGATACCTTGTGGTCCATCCTGCGCTCTTTGGACTTATACTCGCGGTATTCACGGTACCTGTCACTGTTTTCACGGGCAGATTCATATACCTTCTGCCCTCCTTTTTTCATTCCCTTTAATGCGGAACGCCCGGTAATCAGTACAAGCGAAACAATTAATACAATGATATCTATAATATAGGAACCCAAAATACCAAATGCCTGCACCATATAAAAAGCAATGGCTCCGCCCAGGATTCCGCCGCCAATGTGTTTGTCCGCACAATATATATAGGCCTCAAGCGGTTTTTTTATTTTTGTCCCGTCCAGCGCAAGCGACAGAAAAGTGCATAAAAAAAACACAAATAAGACTGACGCCACAATCTTTACAGATGCAGAAAAATTTCCTTTGTTTGAAACAGCAAAAAAACTGCCAATTATTAAAACAATCGGCAATACATAGGCTAAAAGCCCGAACACCCCAAACAGAAAATCACTGCACGCCCTGCCCACCGTGCCTCCAAATCCAAAATTACTGATAAAAAGCAAAAGGGAAATGGCTACAATCATCCAGAGGATGACTTCAGTGCGGAATGCCTGTGCACGTTCCATCTCAGCCATCCGTTCTTTTTTTGTCTGTCTTTTCTTTCCTCCCTGAGAGCTTTTACCCGCAGGTTTACGCTTATCCGAAGCCATGGAACACACTCCTTCCTTCCGCTCATTGTATCATATTTCCATTTGAATGTCATCCTGAAACTTGAAAAAACTACTGCTCCTGCTTTTTCCTTTCCCCAATCAGGTGGTATAATTCAGCGAATGCATCAGAAATTCCTCCCACAGCATTGATTAATCCTTCTTTTACGGCCTGCTCACCCACAAGAATCGTTCCCAGATCCTTTGTCAGCATCTGCGTATTCATCATCATCTGTTCCACACGTTCCCTTGTGACAGTGCTGTGGGAAGCAATAAATCCGATAATGCGGTCCTGCATCTGCTGGAAATAGTCATATGTCTGCTTTGCTCCAATCACAGTTCCGCTCATCCTTACCGGATGGATCACCATGGTTCCGCTTGGTACAATTAAGGAATAATCCGTTGCAACGGCAAGCGGTACGCCGATGGAATGGCTTCCTCCCAGCACAAGCGACACCTTCGGTTTAGACAGGGATGCAACCATCTCTGCAATGGCAAGCCCGCTTTCCACATCTCCTCCCATCGTATTTAAAAGAAGCAGCACGCCGTCCACGCTGTCATCATCCTCAATGGCTGCCAGCTTGGGAAGTACATGCTCATATTTTGTCGTTTTGGATGTGGATGGAAGACATTCGTGCCCCTCAATTTCCCCAATCACGGACAGCAGGTAAATTGCAGTATTTTTCCGGTTCATATGAAGAACCGTCTGCCCGAACTCGCGGATTTCGTCATTCTGCTGTTCTGTCTTTTCGGATTTGTCATTTTCCTTACTGGTGTTATTATTTCTGACTTCTTCCATAATCGTTCCCCTTCCCCCTGTGAAAATAAAAAGAACAGGTACAAAAGTACCCGTTCTTAATTATGCGGAATATTTATTTTTTTTATTCACCAAGAAGATAATTATATAATCCCTCATAGCGGAATTTGGAAGCATGCCATGAAAAATCGTTTGCCATGCCACGGTCCACCATCTGGTTCCACTGTCTTTTTCTGTCGTAGAAAATATGCTTGGAGTAATTGATTACATGAAGCATTTCTTCTGCATTGTAGTTGGAGAATGAGAACCCGTCTCCCGTATTGTCATACTCATTGTATGCTGCAACCGTATCCTTGAGTCCTCCGGTTTCACGCACAATCGGAACCGTTCCATAACGGAATGAAATAAGCTGCGTCAGTCCGCACGGCTCAAATCTTGACGGCATTAAAAACGCATCCGCTGCCGCATAAAGCTTGTGCGCCAGATCATCAGAATAACAGATATTTGCAGAAACACGGTCCGGAAATTTCCATGCATAATGGCGGAACATATTTTCATATCCCGGATTTCCAGTTCCGATTACGACAAGCTGTGTGTAATCATCCACCAGTCCTTCCATCACTGCATTTACAAGATCCAGTCCCTTCTGGTCCGTCAGGCGGGAAATCAGTCCAATCATGTATTTCCTTTTATCTACCGCAAGTCCTAGCTCTTCCTGCAGCCGTTCCTTGTTGAGACTCTTCTTCTTTCGGAAATCCTCTGCATTATAATTGACATAAATCTTAGGATCCGTCTGCGGATTGTAAACGTCATAGTCAATTCCGTTTACGATTCCCTGCATGTCGAAATGACGCGCAGCCAGAAGTCCGTTTAAGCCTTCTCCGTAGTAATCCGTCTGGATTTCCTGTGCATAGGTATCACTGACAGTCGTAATATAGTCTGCATATACCAGACCGCCCTTTAACATATTTGCATCCTTTTTAAATTCCAGCTTATCCGGTGCAAACAAATCCCTTGAAAAACCGGTCAGTCCCTGCATGGTCTTCACATCCCAGATTCCCTGGAACTTCAGGTTGTGAATTGTAATAATGGACTTCATTCCCCAGTAGAAGGAATCCGCCTGAAATTCATTTCTCAGATAAACCGGAATCAGACCGGCCTGCCAGTCGTGGCAGTGGATTATATCCGGACGGAAATTGATCAGCTTAAGCATGGACAAAACTGCCTTGTCAAAAAAGGTAAATTTCTCAATATCATAACGCACATCGCCATATGGCACAAAGCAGTTGAAATACTCCTGGTTGTCAATAAAATAGTAGGTAACCCCATCCATCTTATACTGTAACACCCCGACATATTTGTTCTGGATATAGTTTCCCGCACTCATGTAAAAATGCGTCACATATTCAAACTGGTTACGGAAATGTTCCGGAATACAAGTGTAATTCGGAATCACGACACGCACATCCCAATAGTCTTTGTGGAATGTTTTCGGTAGTGCACCGCATACATCTGCCAGTCCTCCTGTTTTAATAAATGGTACACATTCTGATGCTGCAAATAAGATATTTTTCATACCTACCTCCTAAAGTTGAAAATACTGTCCTCACTTAAATCTAATCCAGCAGGAAATCAGTCCTGACTGTAATTATGGTAAACTTCCTGAACATCATCATCGTCTTCCAGTAAATCCAGAATTCGTCCAATGTTTGTGATATCCGTCTCTTCTGTCAGTGTCACATATGTCTGCGGAATCATTGTAACTTCTGCGGAAACCATCGGAATGTTCTGCTCTTTCAGTGCATTTTGAACCGCGTCAAAATCCTCCGGCGCAGTTGTGATTTCATAGCAGTCCTCTTCTTCGGAAAAGTCTTCCGCCCCCGCATCCACTGCCATCATCATTAGTTCATCCGCATCCGCATTATATTCTTCCTTGTCAATAATAATCTGTCCCTTTTCATCGAACATATAGGAAACACATCCCTGCGTCCCAATGCTGCCCTGTCCTTTGGTAAAAGCA
>CAYNOE010000039.1:0-5645 GCA_964398745.1 uncultured Lachnobacterium sp. | reverse complement strand
AAGCATTTCTGACGTTTGCAGCAGTACGGTTTTTATTGTCCGTCAGGCATTTAACAATAATTGCGGTACCACTTGGACCATAACCTTCATATGTAGCGGTTTCGTAATTAATATTACCGCCTTCCCCTGCTGCTTTTTTGATTCCGCGGTCAATTGTGTCGTTTGGCATATTGCTTGCCTTTGCTTTTGCAATGACCTGCGCCAGCTTGAAGTTATTTGCCGGATCCGGACCTCCGTCTTTTACCGCAACGGCGATTTCCCTGCCAAGCATTGTAAAAATCTTTCCTTTGGCTGCATCATTTTTTTCTTTTTTATGCTTGATATTCGCAAACTTGGAATGTCCTGACATAATTTAACCCTCTTTTCTATTATGTATATCCATAATTTTACCATTTTTTAGCTGTATATGCAAGTCCGGCATCTTTGTGGCCACGAATTATTCCTGTGGATTTTCTTCACCGGAATCCTTACTTTCTGTTTTTGTAACCTGCACCTCACGGATCATTTTTTCCTCCACCTTAAGTATGGAAAAACGGCAGCCGTCTGCATCAACCGTCCCTGTTTCCCCGTCGTTTAAAATTCTGCCCAGCAGAAACGTCAGATACCCGTTTAACGTATCAAATGCATCCGCCTCAACCGAAAGACCAAAAAGCTTTTCCACATCCTCAAAAGGTGCCAGACCGTCAATCAGGTAACTTCCGTCCGGATTCCTGCGTATTAAGAGTTCTTCCTCATCATGCTCGTCCTCTATATCCCCGACAATCTCCTCAAGAATATTTTCCATGGCGACAATTCCGGAGGTCTGTCCGTATTCATCCACAACAACAACCATATGGCTCTTTTTTGCCTGCATCATCTTAAAAAGCGCATGGATGTTTAACGTCTCCGGTACAAAATCCACTTCACGGATCAGCCCCGGGATTTCCCTTATGGGGGTACGGAATACTTCGTTTTTCTGGGCAAATGCAAATGCATCCTTGATATGTAAGACCCCGGTAATATGATCGATGTCTTCCTCATAAACCGGATACCGGGATTTACTGTTTTCAATGATAAATGAAACTGCATCGTTGTAGGAAAGCTCTCCGTTTAAAGCAACCAGGTTTTTCCTGTGCGTCATAATATCCTTGGCTTCCTTATCTGCAAACTCAAAAATATTATTGATCATTCTGGCTTCCGACTCAAGCAGAACGCCTTTTTCATGCCCTTCATTAACCATTGTGATAATCTCTTCTTCTGTCACATCCTCTTCATGGGAAGATGCATTCAAAAAATGGATTATTTTCTTAAATATATTTGCCCTGCCGGGACTGACGCTTTCGTCCATGTAACCTGCTCCTTTATACAATTTTTTACAATCCCAGAAATCATACCATGAGAACTGTATTTCGTCAAGTTATGTATACAGTTCCAGACTGATTTCAAGCGCTTTGTCGATTTTCACAAGAATCTGATGGTCAAGATGACACACCTTATCCCTCAGGCGTTTTTTATCGATCGTCCGGAGCTGCTCCAAAAGTACAACAGAATCCTTTGCCAGATCGTATTTTTCACAGTTTAACTCTACATGCGTCGGAAGTTTTGCCTTGTGCATCTGTGAAGTGATTGCTGCACAGATGACCGTCGGACTGTGCCGGTTCCCCACATTGTTCTGAATGATCAGTACCGGACGTACACCGCCCTGTTCAGACCCGACTACAGGTCTTAAATCTGCGTAATAAACATCGCCTCTTTGAATTATCATACTATTTTCACTCCATAAAATTTTTATACAAATAGTATTTCCATTTTATCCGGAGTTATTCAGATACAATCCATATTTACGCTTCTAATCAAAATAAATCCTTGGCACCCTGTCTGTGATAAGGCAGGCAAATTCATAGTTAAACCTGCCTGAAAGCGACCCCAGTTCCTCCATAGTGATACACTGGTCGCCGTCATAGCCAAGAAGCGTTACCATATCTCCCGGCTTCGCATCCGGGATATCCGTGACATCCACCATAAACTGGTCCATGCAGATTCTGCCCCTTACCGGGGCTTTTTTTCCATGTACCAGAACATATCCTTTGTTGGACAGCCCCCTTGCATAGCCGTCCGCATAGCCGACCGGAATAGTCGCAATCCGTCTCGGGCTGTTTGTGGTATATGTGCCGCCGTAGCTCACCTGTCGTCCCTCTTCAAGCGTTTTTACACAGGTAATATGGCTTTTTAAGGACATGACCGGACGAAGCGGCATACTGGTTTTTGAAACCTCCTCTGACGGCCACAGACCGTACAGTGTAATGCCGGCGCGCACCATATCCATATTTGCTTCCGGAAGCCCGATGATTCCTGCGCTGTTGGAACAATGGTGAAGCGGAATTTCCACGCCGTATGACTCCGTCAGGTAAATCATTTTGCAGAAAAGGGCAATCTGGCGCTCGGCAGACGCCTTATCCTTTTCATCCGCCCTGGCGAAGTGAGTAAATATACCTTCTATATCTATATTCGGCAGTGCCGCAATCTGTGCTATGGTTTCTGCGCTGTTTTCATTTACCTGGAAACCGATACGGCTCATTCCGGTATCCACCTTGATATGTATATGGCAGATTTTCTCCATCCGGACGGCAAGATCTGACAGTTCCTTTGCCGCATCATAATCACAGACTGTCACACGGATATTGTGTGCCACAAGCGACATACGGGTTTCAGGAAATGTAAGTCCCAGAATCAGTATGGGCTTTCGTATTCCGTCTGCAATCAGCTTTTCTGCTTCCTCCACCGTGGCAACCGCAAAGCCCCACAGATACGGGAAAGTTTCAATCTCCGCCGCAATGCGGGATGCCCCGTGTCCGTATGCGTTGGCTTTTACAACTGCCATAATCTTCGTATTTTCCTGTATCCTGTCCCGCATGGATTCCAGATTATAACGCAGGGCTTCCAGATCAATTCCGGCATAAATACGGTCATACCACAGTTCTTCCATGTTCTTCTTCCTCCCATCTGCCCAGTACCAGGCTGAGCCCTTCTATAATATCCGAAGCCATCAGGGAACGTGTACCAAGACAGGCACTTTTAGTATCCCCTGCAAGCCCGTGCAGATATACCCCGAGAGCTGCTGCATGTTCAGATTTTACCCTCTGGGAAAGGAATGAACCGATAATTCCCGCAAGCACATCACCGCTTCCTGCCGTTGCCATACCGTGGTTCCCGGAAAGGTTCAGGTAAATATGTCCATAAGGGATTGCTGTTACAGTATGAAAATCCTTAAGGACACAAATTACATCATAGGTTTTTGCAAATTCTTCCGCGCACTCCAGAAGCCTTGTCTGAATCAGTGAAACCGTATCCCCCGTAAGCCTTGCCATCTCACCCAGATGCGGTGTTACAATAACATCTGTATGCGGATTCATAAGGATCTCCGGCTGCTTTGCAATGATGTTTAACGCATCTGCGTCCAAAAGCAGCGGTACGCTGCAGCATTTAAGGACAAGCTTTACAATCTTTTCAGAAACCCCGCTCATCCCAATCCCCGGTCCCATCACAACTGCATCCGCCCATTTTAAATCTTCAACCAGCTTTGCTTCGTCCAGCTTATTCGTATAGGTGGTAAGCACAGCCTCCGGCACGGTACTCTGTAAAATCTGGCGGTTTTCTTCTGCGGTAAATACCCTGACCAGGCCGCAACCGCTGCGGTATGCAGCCTTTGCCGCCATACATGCGGCTCCTGCCATATTCATGCTGCCGGCTATCAGCAGAAGCTTTCCATAGGTTCCTTTATTGGAATGTGCATTTCTTTCCGGAAGCATCCCAAGATCCGTGCGTTCAAACGCTGCCAGCCTTGGTTTTTTCCCAAGCCAGCTTTCTTCTGTAATACCGATTGGCACAATATGTATCCTGCCGGAATATTCGCTGCCCGGCCACAGATACTGACCTGCCTTTCCAAAGGAAAAAGATATAGTGTCATCGGCATAAAACGCTGTTCCGGGAACTGCCCCGCTGTCCGCATCAATGCCGGATGCCAGATCAACCGCCACCTTCCATCCGGACATCCGGTTCATCTGCTCCAGTACCTGTGCCAGATTCCCGTTTATGGCACGCGACAGCCCGGTTCCAAACAAGGCATCAATCACAATATCGTAATCTTCTTCCCCCGTCAGTTTTGATATAACAGGAATCTTGTATGCCTCTGTAATCTTTTTTTGTGTTTCGTAGGAATCCGATGTTTTTTTTGACGCCTTTTCCCCTGCAGGATAAATCTCCACACAGACTTTACGTTCCCGTAAAAGACGGGCAATTGCAAGACCATCCGCCCCGTTATTTCCGCTCCCGCATACGATCAGAGTTTTTCCGGGAGTTTTTTTTAAGGAGAAAAGTTTTTGTACAAATCCCATCGCAGCCTGTTCCATCAGTACCAGCTGAGGCACATAAAAATGCCCTGATGTGTTCTGGTCCAGAAGTTTCATCTCTTTTCCCGATACAAGATAACGCAATTTCTTTATTCTCCTTCCGGTTCTTTTTCTGTATTTTTTCCGCTGTTTTTCTTTGGTTTTTTGTCTTCTTCCTGCAGATATCTGATGTCAAATATATCCAGCATCTGCGGTCCTAAAATATCATGCAGGTAAGCATAAATCTCACGGTTATTTATATCGCGGTTCTGCTTTTTTATGATATTTTTTTTCAGATCCACACGAACCTGTTTAATCCATTCCTCGATTTCTTTGGATTCCTCCTGGTTTACACGCAGCTTTGCGTAAAAATATTCCATGCTTAAAAGCATAAGCTGCTCATTGGTATCCTTTATTTTTTGGGGAATTTCCAGAAGCTCATCCTCCACCCCGTCAATTTTTACGTTTGCTTCTTCAATCAGGCGTTTTGTTTCATCAAGTTTTTTTTCACGCTTCGGATCAAGCTTTTCATCGGTTGTTCCGTCCATATTGACAACGATACTGTCCATCAGCTTTTTTTTCAGGGATTTATAATCCTTTAAGTCGGAATTAAGCTGCCCCTGTCTTGCCAGAAGCCCCTTTAATTCATCCTCTGTATCCTTTATCTCGTCAGGCTTTCCATGCACGGCAAACAGCCTGTGCCATTTCTGGTCCAGTACGAGAACCGGAACCTTTTTATCAGCTATCGCTTTTTTAAATTCCTCTTCATTCTTCATTACACTCACCTACCGGGAATTTTTCATAATATTATATGACAGCTGCATCAGGCTGTCAGATAAGTGGACGCTTTCAATTACAATCCGCTTATCTGTAAGCTGCAAATCCACATGGGCAAAATTCCAGATTGCATTTATTCCGAGTTCTACCAGATGCTTTGCCGTGGTCTCTGCTTTTTCCTTGGGAAGGGTAAGCGCTGCAATGTCAACCTTATGGTTTTTGCAGTACTCATCCAGTTCATCCATCATATAGATGGGAACATTTCTTATCTTTTCCCCTTTTAAATCCGGATTCACATCAAAAAGCGCCGTAATTATAAAACCGAATTTCTCAAACTGCATATAATTAGTAATCGCCTGTCCAAGATTTCCCGCCCCCATAACAATAATACGGTGTATCTTATCCAGCCCCAGAATCTTTCCTATTTCATCATACAAATATTTTACATTATACCCATATCCCTGCTGTCCAAATCCCCCGAAATTATTAAGATCCTGCCGA
>CAYNOE010000038.1:0-16087 GCA_964398745.1 uncultured Lachnobacterium sp. | reverse complement strand
TGCGCCAGATAATTTCCTTTTATACAAGGGAAGCAGGCGTGCGTGGGCTGGAGCGCAGAATAGGAGAAATCTGCCGTAAGAGTGCAAGAAAAATTTATGAGGGGCAGGCGGAAAAAATCCGTGTTTCCGCTGCGAATCTGGAGGAGTTTCTGGGTAAGCCCAAATACCGGAAGGATAAGAAAAACAAGAAGGATGAAGTGGGCATTGTCAGGGGACTGGCGTGGACCAGCGTGGGCGGTGTTACACTGGAAATCGAAGTCAATGTCATGCCGGGAAAAGGAAACCTTGTGCTGACCGGGAAGCTGGGAGATGTGATGAAGGAATCTGCCCGCGCCGGAATCAGTTATATTCGTTCCATTAGCAGGGATTATGGGATTAGACCGGAGTTTTTTACGGAAAACGAAATTCATATCCATATTCCGGAGGGCGCAGTACCAAAGGACGGTCCATCTGCCGGAATTACGATGGCGCTTGCAATGCTTTCCGCCATTACAAAGCACCCTGTCAGGGCGGATATTGCCATGACGGGGGAGATTACGCTAAGGGGACGCGTGCTTGCCATCGGAGGACTAAAAGAAAAGCTTCTGGCAGCAAAAAATGCAGGAATGCATACGGTCTGCATTCCAAAGGAAAATGAAAAGGATTTGTTGGAACTTTCAGAGGAAATCACGGAAGGAATGGAAATTCTTCTGGTTGAACATATGGATCAGGTAATAAAGGCTGCCTTTGCATAAAGGGCTGCCTTTTTCATAAGACGGGAGGCTGGAATGGTAATTAAAAATGTGAATCTGGAAACGGTATGCGGGATTACAAGCAGGATTCCGGATAACATATATAATGAGGTTGCATTTGCAGGAAAATCCAATGTAGGGAAGTCCTCGCTTATTAATACGCTGATGAACAGGAAATCGCTGGCTCGGATTTCGGCGCAGCCCGGAAAAACGCAGACAATTAATTTTTATAATATAAACAATGCCATGTACCTGGTTGACCTGCCGGGATACGGTTATGCAACTGCCCGTGTGGAGATTAAGGCAAAATGGGGGCAGATGATTGAAAATTACCTGCATACTTCCAGTAAGCTGAAAGCAGTGTTTCTTCTTGTGGATATCCGGCATGAGCCTTCGGAAAATGACCGGATGATGTATGACTGGATTCTTCATCAGGGGTATGAGCCAGTGATTATTGCAACGAAGTCTGATAAAATCAACCGTTCGCAGCTAAAACGGCATATTAAGATGCTGCGTGACGGGCTGGGGATGCCGGAGGATGGAATGGTGATTGCATTTTCCGCGCTGACAAAGCAGGGTCGGGAGGAAATCTGGGAACTGATTGATTCCCTGGTGGGAGTTCCAGGGAATTTGCAGGATAATCATGCAGAAAAAATCCAAGATGAAGGAAATAAATCAACAATTCATAAAAAAACGACAATTTCAGACACGGAAGGTAAAAAGAAACAGAGGTGGAAGAACACAGACCGTCCTGTGGCAAAGAAAACCCTGAGAAAAGCGCAGGCAAAGAAAGCCGTGGGAAAGAAGAAAAAATGATGAGAAAACATAAATATCTGTCTGTTGCAGGAATGCTTTTTGTCATTCTCGTGGTTTCCATAGGGCTTACGGACTGTTATGTGCGTTTTTCGCAGCAGAAGCAGGATGAAAAAGAATTTACCATTGTGACTTCTTTTTATCCGGTTTATATTGCGGCAATGAATATAACAGGTGATGCAGAACATGTCAGACTTTCTAATTTAAGTGAGCCGCAGACCGGATGCCTGCATGATTTCCAGCTTACGCCAGAGGATATGAAGCTTTTAAGTTCTGCGGATGTGTTTATTATAAACGGCGGCGGAATTGAGTCGTTTATGCAGAAGGTGGCGTCTGCGTACCCAAAGCTTACGGTTGTGAATGCGTGCGGGTATACCGAACTGCTTTCAGACGGGGATGAAACGAATGCACATGCATGGCTGAGTGTGTCGCTTTACAGGGAAATGGTGCAGGCAATTGCCACAGGACTGATGGAAGCGGACAGTGCAAACGCGGATTTATATGAAAAAAATGCGGCTGCCTATGATAAAAAGCTGGAGAAGCTGCAAAAAAAACAACAGGCCATTTCAGAACAGGCGGAAGGGAAAAAAGTAGTTTTATTCCATGAGGCATATGATTATGTGGCGTATGATTATGGCATGGAGGTAAGCTGCGTCCTGGATCTGGATGAGGAACGTCCGGTCAGCGCCGGTGAAATCTCGGATGTGCTTTCGGCGGTTCATGATGGGGCAGACCTGATTCTGGCAGAAGAATTATATGGAAAAAAAGTGGCGGAAACCATACAGAAGGAATCAGATGTGACGGTGGTTTACCTGAATCCGCTCAATCGCGGGACATATGACAAAGACAGCTATATAAAGGGAATGGAGCAGAATATTAACATTCTGGAGGAAGCAGTCCATGCGTAAAATTATTAATCCATGCGGTTTTCACTGCATCAAAGTAAAGCACCTTGGTGTCCAGTTTAACGGACAGGAGGTGCTTTCGGATGTGAATCTGCATATTCACTGCGGCTCCTTAAATGCCGTGATTGGCAAAAACGGGGCGGGAAAATCCACATTGGTGCGTGCGATACTCGGAAATATTGCACATACGGGAAGAATTGAATTCCGCGATACAAAGGACGGAAAAATGAAAAAGCTGAAAACAGGGTATGTGCCGCAGTCCATCAATATCGAAAAAAATACTCCGGTGAGTGTGTATGATCTTCTGGCGAGTTTTGAAAGCCGGTATCCGGTTTTCCTGCCCAAAAGTAAAAAGCTTTATGAAAAAATAAAAAAAAGCCTGCGGATTTTTGAAGCGGAGGATTTGATTGACCGGCAGGTATGCAACCTGTCGGGAGGACAGCTCCAGAGGGTGCTTTTATCACTTGCGATTATGGATGAACCAAATCTTCTGCTTCTGGATGAACCGGTGTCCGGTATTGACAAAAACGGGATGGAGCTTTTTTTTAAGACCATGGATTACCTGAAAAAACATTATGACCTTGCAATTATCCTGATTTCGCATGATCTGGATTATGTGGCGAAATATGCGGATCATGTTGTTCTGCTGGATAAAACGGTTTTGAAGCAGGGGAGCGTGAAAGAGGTATACAAAAGTCCCGAATTTGAGGCGGTTTTTTCAGCTTCAAAAGAAGATTCATGGATTAAGGAGGGGGCGTATGACTGACTGGACGGCATGGCTGGATTATGGTTTTATGAGAAATGCGCTTATTGCTATTTCACCATTGTTTGCCCTGGTGGGAACCATGATTGTAAATAAAAAAATGGCTTATTTTTCGGATGCACTGGGACATTCCGCGCTTACGGGAATTGCAATCGGCGTGATTTTAGGGATAGGGAATACCAGCATTTCCATGGTGGTTTTTGCAGTGCTTTTTGCAGTCTGCCTGAATAAAATTGCAAGTAAAGGGATGGCCGGGGATACAATTATTTCCGTATTTTCTTCAGGCTCGGTTGCAGTCGGACTTGCGATTTTGTCCAAAGGCGGGGATTTTAGTCAGTATTCGAGCCTTTTAATCGGGGACGTGTTAAGTATTACCGGACCGGAAATTATTTCGCTTGCGGTGGTTTTTGCAGTAACAATTGGTTTCTGGACTTTTGGATTTAACTGGCTGAACGCGGTCAGCATCCACAAGGCACTTGCGGGGAGCAAACAGATTCCGGCAAGGCTTATGGATTATCTGTTTGCAGTCTTAACAGCACTTATTGTCACACTGTCAATCCGGTGGGTGGGAATTTTAATTATTAATGCTCTTTTAATCCTGCCTGCGGCGGCGGCCAGGAATATTTCGGTGAATATGAGGGAGTATCACTGCTTTTCGATAATTTTTTCTATGTTTTCCGGAGTGCTGGGGCTGGTGCTTTCATATTACACAAATGTGGCGACCGGACCGATGATTGTAATTCTGGCGGCGGTAATTTACTTTCTGACTTATTTTTTTTCACGGATTTGGGAGTAACCGGTGCTTAAAAAAGCATTTTCACTGGCGAAAACCAGGAAAGGAAAAATATGTTTCATTTATATGATAAGAAATTGACTGCAAGGGGAAGAAAAAAACCATACCGTAAGTTCCTGCAGCATTTTGAGAACCAGCCGGAGCTGGTTTCGCAGATGGAAAAAGATTTTTCCGGGGCGGAAAATATTGAAAATAAAGTCTGGCTTACCGGACAGTTTATTTATATCAGGGGATACATGTTCTGCGCAGGACGCAGAAGTACTCTTAAGGATTTGGACTGCAGGCAGGTGTCCGTGCGCTATGGGACAAGTTATTATCTTTCCGGCAAATGCGAGTCGATGCCGTTTACAATAGAATTGCCAAAAGCCCAAAGGGATTATTTGTACGGACTATTAAAACATTAGGTATTGGACGCTGGAAATTTGACCGATTGTATTTTTTGTGGTACAATTTATGTATACAAAATACAGAGGGGATATTATGGATGAGATTACGCTGAAAGCGCTGGCGAAAATTAATCTGGGACTGGATGTGGTACGCAGGCGGGAAGACGGTTACCACGAGGTACGCATGGTGATGCAGACAATTCACCTGTATGACAGACTTCATATCAGAAAAATCCGGGAACCGGGAATTACCATACGTTCAAATCTTTCTTTTTTACCGGTAAACGAGAATAATCTGGTATACAAAGCTGGAAAACTATTGATGGATGAATACAATATAAAAGACGGAGTGCGGGTGGAACTGGTGAAGAGGATTCCGGTTGCAGCCGGAATGGCAGGGGGAAGCACGGATGCTGCCGCGATGCTGTATGGAATGAACCGGCTTTTCGGGCTGGGCATAAAAAACAGCGGGCTGATGGAACGGGGAGTGAAGATTGGCGCGGATGTGCCGTACTGCCTGATGAGGGGGACAGCGCTGGCAGAAGGAATCGGGGAGAAACTGACTTCCCTGCCGCCTATGGTACGCTGTCCGGTTCTGATTGCAAAACCCGGAATTTCCGTATCCACAAAGTCGGTTTACCAGAACCTGAAGCTGGATGAAGATGTCGCGCATCCCGATATCCATACACTGGTTTCAGATATCCGGAAAAAGGATTTTGACAGTATCTGTAAGGATATGGGAAATATTCTGGAAACCGTCACAGTTCCAAATTATCCGGTGATAGCAAAGATAAAGGAACGGATGCTTTTATCCGGGGCCGGGGTGGCGCTGATGAGCGGGAGCGGACCAACGGTATTTGGCCTTTTTGAGGATGAAAAGACAGCAAAAAGGGCGTTGAAAGATATGAAAGAATCTGCGCTTGCCAGGCAGGTATATCTTACGACTATTTATAATAACCGGAGGAAATAATATGACGGACAATCTGACACTGAACATGAATGCATATCTGCCTCTTCGGGATGTTGTGTTTAATACGCTGCGCGAGGCAATTTTAAAAGGGGACTTAAAGCCGGGCGAACGCCTGATGGAACTGCAGCTTGCAGCAAAGCTTGGTGTAAGCCGCACGCCGATCCGGGAAGCCATCCGGATGCTGGAACAAGAAGGGCTTGCGGTCACTATGCCGCGCAAAGGGGCTGAAGTCGCCAAAATGACGCTCAAGGACATGGAGGATGTGCTGGAAATAAGGGAAGCGCTGGACGAGCTGGCAGTCCGCATCGCCTGCGAAAAAATCACGGAGGAACAGCTGAAAAAACTTGTTGCGGTTAAGGACGAGTTTGAGGCGGATACAAAAAGCGGTGACCTGAAAAAAATTGCAGAATCTGATGTGCGTTTTCATGATATTATCTATGAGGCGACCGGCAATCCAAAGCTTGTGGCGATGTTAAATAACCTGAGGGAACAGGTTTACCGTTACCGTGTGGAATACATTAAGGATCCGAAAAACTATCCGGTTCTGGTTGCAGAACACGAGGCAATCGTGGACGGCGTAAAAAACCATGACGCAGAAAAAGCGAGGGGAGCCATGCACGAGCATGTGGCAAACCAGGCGGCTGCAGTTAAAGAAATTATTGAAAAACAGTAGACAAAGCTGAATAAAAATGTAAAATATGGGAATTCTCCTTATTATCAGATGATAAAAAGGAGAATTGTATTATGAAGAAATTCAGAAATTACATAACGGGATTTGTGTTTACAGGAACTCTTTTGTGTGCCATGTGTACGCTGGCATATGCAAAACAGATGGATAAAAACGGCGATCCGCTGCAGCCGGAGATTGCAGGGAAAATTCTGCGTTTCCATATTCTTGCAAACAGCGACAGCGCGCAGGACCAGGGAATCAAGCTGAAAATAAGGGATGAAATCGGGCAGATGATGCAGAATGAACTGGTAAATGCAAATGAGCTGTCAGACACGGAAACGGTTGTTTCAGCCGATTTAGACAAAATTAAAGCTGCTGCCGAGCGCATTCTCATGGAAAACGGATTTCATTACGGTGCAGACGCAAAGCTTGCCTGTGTGGAATTTCCTGCGAAAACCTATGGAAACTATACCTTCCCCGAAGGAAAATATAAGGCTCTGCAGGTTACGCTCGGGGAGGGGAAAGGGCATAACTGGTGGTGTGTGCTATATCCCAATATGTGTTTCCAGGGCAGCGTTTACGAGATCGTGGACGAACAGGCGGATGAGAAACTAAAAGAAGTGCTTACGCCTGCGGAATACGCAGATGTATTTAACCGCGGAAAAATAAAACTCCGTCTGAAATTCCTTGAATATTTCCGGTGAAACGGTTATCATAGCAGTAGACCAGTTAAAGGAGACAATCATGACAAAAGAAGTATTACTCTCTGTACGGGGGCTGCAGATTTCACCCGGTAACCAGAACGAGACGATTGAAACAATTTCGCCGGGCAGATACTATTTCAAAAACGGCAGGCATTTTTTTCTCTATGAAGAGGTGATGGAAGGGGTGCAGGAAGTTACCAGAAATATTATAAGGGTGTCTGAAAATTACATGGAGCTGACAAAAAAAGGCGCGGTGAACGTGCATATGGTTTTTGAGCGGAACCGAAAAAATGTTACTTATTATTATACACCGTTTGGAAGTCTGCTGATTGGAATTGATGCATACCATGTAGATGTGACTGAAACAGAAAACGAAATCAGTGTTGAGGTGGAATATGCCCTTGATGTAAACAACGAGCATATTTCCAACTGCCATATCCGGATTCAGGCAAACCCGAGAGCGGAAGGGGGATTTAAATTATAAAGCAGAAAAGCCTTGTAAAATCCCCTGCCTGTCGTCACTTTTTCTTTTTTTTCTTCTGCTCCTTAAGTTCCGTCTCTTCTTTTCTCGCGGCTTCGAGTTTGGCATTTGCTTCATTGTATTTGGACTGGAGCTTTGCGCGCAGCCCCTTTTTCTTTACCTGCGGTTTTTCGAGCGGACCCCGGAGTCCGCGAACGCCGGTGATATATAAACCGCTGACGGATGCCCTGACTTCTTTTTTGACCGGAATTTCGTCAAAAATCTGTTCGTCCGCAATCAGAGTCATAACTTTTGGACCGACTTTTGCCTTGACGATTGGAAGCTTGGAACGCTGCATGATTTTAGGTGTCTGTTCGATTACCTGGGCGGGGAGTCCGGCATCTTTCATACGCATTCGTTTCTTGTCAATAATCAGCATGGAGACAGTCTGTGCAGCTGCAGCAATCTGTTCATCCTGTTCTGCTTTTTTCTTCTGTGCCTTCTTGCCAAGGAAGTACAGTACAATCATAGCCACCAGCAGAACGGCGAGTATGACCAGCATTACAATTCCTAATTTACTCACAATGGATTCCTCCTAAAATATATACTGTCAACCATTTTAGCAAAGATTGTGTGAAAAATCAACGTGATTAATTGTAATTTCGGAAAAACTGTGATATTGTAATTAAGTTAGGCTGGATTATACAGGACAGCCGGGAAAGGAAAGTATTATGAAAAAAAGAATCATTGCACTGTTACTTTGCGTAACGGCAGCATTATCCGCCGGATGCGGAAAGGATGCAAAAACAAAGGAAACCCAGGAGGATACACAGACGGCGCAGGAGGTTTACAAGGGACCTGCCAGTGTGGATATTGATATCGATCTGGAAAAACAGGTGAAAAAACTTCCGGATTACAAAAATATTAAAGTAACCATTACCGGAGATTATGACGTAACGGATGAACACGTGGAAAACAGCATGAAGTCGCTGCTCCCGTATTATATTGATCCGGTGGAAGTGAAGGACCGCGACACGGTAAAGGACGGCGATTATGTCAAAGTTGATTACAAAGGATACCATAACGACGAGGCTTTTGAGGGTGGTACGGCGGAAAATGTTATGCTGGATGTAAGCAATAATACAGATGTTACAACGCCCCAGCAGCCAACACCATATATTGAGGGATTTTGCAAAGACCTGGTGGGCGCAAAAATTGGCGATGAGCTGGATACTGAGGTAACATTTCCGGATCCGTATGATTCATCTCCGGATCTGGCAGGAGAGCCGGTCGTATTTAAAATCAGCGTAAAGGGAATCTATACCCCGGTAACTCCTGAAACACTGACGGATGAAATGGTAAAGGAAGCTTTCACGGAAGAAAAGCTCGAAAACAGGGAGGATTTAAAAGAACATATCAGGGATGTACTGGAATCGCAGGCACAAAACAATAAAACGCAGGCCAGCTTAAGCGAAGTTCAGGGATATATGATGGATGAAGGCGAGGTCGAGATTCCGGAGGAATATATGGAGGCAAGGCTTGCAGAATACCAGGCCAGCTTTGAGCGCAGCAATCTTACGGATTCACAGACAATGGATGATTATCTTAAGGAAAATAATACCACTCTGGCTGATTTGCAGGCATCATGGAGGGAAGGACTTAATGATACCATCAAACTGGAATTTATATTTGGAAGGATTGCAGACATAGAAAATATCCAGGCTGATGAAAAGGATTTTGGGGAATTTATCCAGTATATCGTGGATTCCAGCAATGGACAGATGGCGGATGCAGATAAGGTTTACGAGTATTACGGTAATGGAAATAAAGAAAACGGTGAAAAGATGCTCCGGCAGATGTACCGTGTAAACACTGCAATGTCCAAGGTGACGGAAGATGCAGATGTAACCGTAAAAAAGGAAGCAGAAACAGAAAGCGGAACACAGCAGTAAGCAGGAGAGGAAATTGAAAGATTATGGAATTAGTTAATATTAGGGATATTTTTAGGAACACAGACACATACCAGAATGAAGAAGTCACCATTGGCGGCTGGGTAAGGAGCAACCGCAATTCCAGGAAATTCGGGTTTATCGTGGTAAACGACGGGACATTTTTTGAGCCGGTCCAGGTGGTTTATTCTGATGGACTGGAAAATTATGAGGAAATCGGAAAGATTAATGTTGGTGCAGCTGTTATTGTAAGGGGACAGCTTGTACTGACGCCAGAAGCAAAGCAGCCGTTTGAGATACAGGCAAAAGAGGTGACGGTTGAGGGGGCTTCCACATCTGATTATCCCCTGCAGAAAAAACGCCATACGTTTGAATATCTGCGCACGATTTCACATCTCCGTCCGAGAACCAACACGTTTGAGGCAGTGTTTCGAGTGCGTTCACTCTGTGCGTATGCGATTCATAAGTTTTTCCAGGAACGTGATTTTGTGTATGTGCACACGCCGCTCATTACCGGAAGCGACTGTGAGGGTGCGGGCGAGATGTTCCAGGTAACCACGCTGGATTTAAATAATCCCCCGAAAAATCCGGACGGAAGTATTGATTACAGCCGGGATTTTTTCCATAAGCCGACCAATCTGACGGTTTCCGGGCAGTTAAATGGGGAAACCTATGCGATGGCTTTTAAAAACATTTATACGTTCGGGCCGACATTCCGCGCGGAAAATTCCAACACGACAAGGCATGCGGCGGAGTTCTGGATGATTGAGCCGGAAATTGCTTTTGCAGACCTGGAGGATGATATGATGCTGGCGGAAGCCATGCTTAAATATGTAATCAGATATGTGCTGGAAAATGCGCCGGAGGAAATGGCGTTTTTTAACAGTTTCGTGGACAACGGCCTTTTGGACCGACTGCATAATGTGGTGGAAAATGAATTTGCCCGCGTGACCTATACGGAGGCTGTCAATATCTTAAAAAAGCGCAACCATAAGTTTGAATACAAGGTGTCGTGGGGCTGCGACCTGCAGACAGAGCATGAGCGTTATCTTACAGAGGAATATTTCAAACGTCCGGTTTTTGTTACGGATTACCCGAAGGAAATCAAGGCGTTTTACATGAAGTTAAATGATGACGGGAAAACCGTTGCCGCAGTGGACTGCCTGGTTCCGGGCGTCGGTGAGATTATCGGCGGAAGCCAGAGGGAAGATGATTATGACAGGCTTCTGGAACGGATTGGTGAGCTTGGACTTAATGAGAAGGATTATGAATTTTACCTGGATTTGCGCAAATACGGCTCGGCGAGACACGCGGGCTTTGGTCTTGGTTTTGAACGCTGTGTGATGTACCTGACCGGCATGGCGAATATCCGTGATGTGATTCCTTTCCCGAGAACGGTAAACAATTGTGAATTATAATCCATGTTTTCACATAAAATAAGAACAACAGGGTATCCGGGAGAATTTGTGTGGAAAAACAGGAAATAAAAGAACAGGGGGAAAACAGGGAGGACGAAGAAAAAAAGCGGAACGGCTCCGGCTTCCTGGGGAAGTTTACAGGAGTGTTTCTTCTGGTCTGCCTGTTTGCGGCAGGAATCTTCTTTCTTCTGGCATGGATTTCGTACAACAGACGGTACTCGGCAGAATTTATACGTGCGGGGCTGGTGCTGGTTTATATCATTCCCTGCCTGCTCGGGGGAAGAATCCTGCGCCATCTGGCAAAAGAAAGGGCATTTCTCTGGGGCGCCTTGCTTGGAGGATGTTTTTTTGCGGCGGTACTGGTTCTTTCGGTTCTGGTAAAAGGAATTACACTGCAGGCAGACAGAATCCGCCTGGCTCCGCTTGTTTTGTGCATTGTCTGCGGGATTGCGGGATCGTTACGGCTGCATGGAAAGGAAAAGGAGCACAGCCGTTTATAGGAAGGATAGACGGCAATTATAGAGGCAATTACATAAAAAAACTCTTGCATATTGGGGCGGCTGTGCTATAATAGGGAAGATAGACGGGTTTTTCCCGAAATAATTACAGGATAAAGGAGAACTTCATTATGAAACATGTAAAAACATTAAATACAAAAAAGCTTCAGAACACTCTCAAAAAAGGCGGATGCGGTGAGTGCCAGACTTCCTGCCAGTCAGCCTGCAAGACTTCCTGCACCGTTGGAAACCAGACTTGTGAGAACAGGTAGTGTTTTAAAAACAGCAGATTTTTTGACCGCGTGCGTGGTGCGCGGTCTTTGTAATGTTTCACCGGAAACATAAATATTTACGGGCAGCCCCGGATGTGCGGCTGCCGATTAGAAAGAGAGGATATATTATAGTGGTTCATCAGTTTAAGAACAATGGCTATGATATTGTCCTGGACGTGAATTCCGGTGCAGTCCATGTAGTGGATGACGTCACCTATGACGTGGTTGCACTGGCCGAAGAGCAGTTTAAAACAGGACAGGTTTCTGAAAGGCTGGATGCAGAAAAAATCCTTGCAGAATTAGACGGCTGCTATCCGTATACGGATATCCAGGAGGCCATCGGAGAAGTACAGCAGTTAAAAGACAGCGGGGCTTTGTTTACCGAAGACATATATGAACCCGGCATCAGGGAATTTGGGAAGCATCCCACTGTCGTCAAGGCACTATGCCTGCATATCGCCCATGACTGCAACCTTGCCTGCAGGTACTGCTTTGCAGAAGAAGGCGAGTACCATGGAAGAAGGGCGCTTATGTCATATGAAACCGGAAAGCAGGCATTGGATTTTTTGATTGCAAACTCCGGAAACCGCAAAAATCTCGAAGTGGATTTCTTTGGCGGCGAGCCGCTTATGAATTTTGAGGTTGTAAAAAGACTGGTTGCCTATGGCAGGGAGCAGGAAAAGCTGCATAACAAGCATTTTCGTTTTACGCTTACCACAAACGGCGTGCTTCTTAATGATGCGGTGATGGAATTTGCAAACCGGGAAATGGACAATGTTGTATTGAGTATCGATGGACGGAAGGAAGTTCATGACAGGATGCGTCCGTTCAGAAAAGGTGCAGGCAGTTATGACATGATTGTTCCAAAATTTCAGAAATTTGCAGAAAGCAGGAAAGAGAAGCAGTATTATGTCAGGGGAACCTGTACGCATTATAATACCGATTTTTCCAAAGACGTGCTTCATCTGGCAGACCTGGGGTTTGACCAGATTTCGGTTGAGCCGGTAGTTGCGCAGCCGGAGGATGATTATGCATTGACAGACGCAGATTTGCCAATACTTTTTGAAGAGTATGATAAACTTGCAAAAGAAATCATACGGAGGAAAAAAGAAGGAAAGGCTTTTAATTTCTTTCATTTTATGATTGACTTAGAGGGCGGTCCGTGTGTGTACAAGCGCCTGTCGGGATGCGGCTCGGGAACGGAATACCTTGCAGTTACCCCGTGGGGCGACCTCTATCCATGCCACCAGTTTGTCGGAAATGAAGATTTCCTTATGGGAAATGTAAAAGATGGTGTTACAAACACAAAACTCCGGGAGAAATTTGGCAGCTGTAATGTCTATGCAAAAGAAAAATGCAGAAACTGTTTTGCAAGGTTTTACTGCAGCGGCGGTTGTGCCGCAAACTCATACAATTTTCATGGAAGTATCACGGATGCCTATGATCTGGGCTGTGAACTCCAGAAAAAGCGCATTGAGTGTGCGATTATGATAAAAGCTGCAGAGGCAGAAATTATGGAAGAGAAAGGAAACCAAGATGAAGAAAAATAAGGGTATCGTGATAATCGCGGTGATTCTTGCCTGTCTGGTCGGGCTGGGATATTATACCGGAACGATTATGTCAGCGACGAATGTAAGCCAGAAAAAGACGGACAATAAGAAAGAGTCCGAGGGAATCAAGCTGGGACTGGATTTGTCCGGTGGTGTATCCATTACTTACCAGATTGTGGATAAGAATCCGTCTAAAAAGGATTTAAATGACACCGTGGCAAAGCTTGAAGAGCGTGCCGAAACCTACAGTACCGAATATGCGGTATATCCAGTTGGGGATGACCGTATTACGGTTGAAATTCCGGGTGTGTATGACGCGGATGCCGTGCTGAAGGATTTGGGAAGTCCGGGTTCTTTGTACTTTATTGTGCAGAAGGACGCGGATGGAAATGAAAATTATTCCTATGACCAGTCAAAAGGTGATTATGTACTGAATAAAAGCATTGAGGACCTGGTTGCGGACGGTTCTGTTATCTTAACCGGAAATGATGTAAAGAGTTCGGATGCTACTTACAATACAGACCAGAAGACAAATTCCAAAGAGCCGGTTGTACAGATTTCACTTAAGGATAATGCGGCGGAGATTTTTGGGGATGCGACTACAAAAGCGGCTGCAAACAATGAGTCTATCGGTATTTACTATGATGATCATTTTATCAGTGTACCGGGTGTGGACGAGGCGATTACCGGCGGAAACTGTATCATCAGGGGACAGAAGGATTATGAAGAAGCAGAGCAGCTTGCGACTTTTATCCGTATCGGTGCGATTAATCTGGAATTAAAGGAACTGGAATCCTCCGTTGTCGGCGCACAGCTCGGTGGAAAGGCATTAAGCACCAGTATACAGGCAGCCGTCATCGGTCTTATTTTAATCATGATTTATATGATTGTTTTATATAATATTTCCGGTGTCGTTGCATCAATCGGACTTGCGTTATATACTACAATTGTTGTGTCACTGATTTATCTGTTTGAAATTACACTGACATTGCCGGGTATTGCGGGTGTAATCCTCGGTATCGGTATGGCAGTGGATGCGAACGTTATTATTATTTCCCGTATCCGGGAGGAAGTAGCGGGCGGCAAGTCGGTGCTTATGGCGATTAAGGAAGGCTACAGGAAGGCACTGTCTGCAATTGTTGACGGTAACGTAACCACTTTTATTGCAGCCCTTGTGCTGATGTGGTTAAGTTCCGGAACGGTTAAGGGATTTGCTTATACTCTGATGATTTCCCTGCTGGTGTCCGTTTTTACGGCGCTTGTTGTATCCAAGTACCTGAATCTGGCACTGTATGCAGCCGGTTTCCAGAACGAAAAGCTGTACGGACGTGCAAAAGAGCATAAGACAATTGATTTTATGAAGCACCGTGTAAAATGGTTTGCGGTATCCATTGTGGTAATCGTTGCAGGCTTTGTGGGAATGATTGTCAATGCTGCATCCGGAAACCGGGCTCTTAATTACAGTCTTGAGTTTGTCGGCGGTACATCCATTTCTGCTGATTTCGGGAAAGACTACACCGTGGATGAGGTGGAGGAAACCATTGTGCCGGAGATTGCAGCCGTCATTGGGGACAAGGCAATCCAGGCCAGTACGGTATCCGGCAGCAATGTGGTAAGTTTTAAAACAAAAACGCTTGACCTTGAGCAGCGTGAGGCAGTCAATGCGATGCTCGAAGAGAAATTTTCCGTGGACAAGTCCACGATTGAAAGCCAGAGTATTGGTTCCACTGTCAGCAGTGAGATGCGTAAGAACGCAATCCTTGCAGTAGTTGTAGCATGTATTTTTATGCTTTTGTATATCTGGTTCCGTTTCAAGGATATCCGGTTTGCGGGAAGTGCAATTGCCGCACTTGTGCATGATGTGCTGGTAATGCTGACGGCTTATTCACTGATCCGTATTTCCGTGGGAAATACATTTATTGCATGTATGCTTACCATTGTCGGATATTCGATAAATGATACAATCGTCATCTTTGACCGTATCCGTGAGAATATGATGGGAATCAAGAAACAGACACCGGAAAGCCTTGCGGAGGTTACGAACAGGTCACTGACACAGACACTGTCAAGATCCATTAATACTTCTGTGACGACCATTGTAATGGTTCTTCTTCTGTTTATATTAGGAGTATCATCCATCCGTGAGTTTGCGCTGCCGTTAATTGTCGGTCTGGTCAGCGGTACCTATTCTTCCATCTTTATCGCAGGAAGCCTCTGGTATATTATGAAGCTTCACCTTGGTAAGGGGAAACTGGTAAAGGTATCCGAAAAGGATTCCGGCAAAAATCCAAAAAAGAAAAATTAACTGTTACAGGGGACTGTGGTTTGCTTCACAGTCCCTTGTATTCTCTCTTAATGATAAGGATGTGTCAGTAATATGACCCGGCAAATTTTGCATGGACAGGGGAATGGGAATGGAAATGGAATTATGGGAACAGGCGGGGATTATTTATCTGGCTGTAATGAATGTTACAGGATTTTGTATGATGGGTATTGACAAGAACAGGGCGGTAAAACACCGGTTCAGGATTCCGGAAAAGAGGCTTTTTGCGGTAAGCCTGCTTGGAGGAAGCATTGGAACGTGGGGCGGCATGTATGTATTCCGGCACAAAACCAGGCACTGGTATTTTATCCTGGGAATGCCTGCAATACTTGTGCTACAGGTCATTGCATTGTTTTCCGTTATTTAGTATAATTACTGGTAACGGGTTTTGCATGGCTTTTTTGCAGTGCCATGACAGATTTTGAAAAAGGAGAAAAAAATATGTATACATTAAAAGATATTCAGGCAGTGGATCCGGAAATTGCTGCTGCGATTACGGCGGAATTTGAAAGACAGAGCAGCCATATTGAGCTGATTGCTTCCGAGAACTGGGTAAGCCCTGCGGTTATGTCGGCAATGGGAAGCATTCTGACCAATAAATATGCAGAAGGCTATCCGGGCAGACGCTACTATGGCGGATGCGGGTGCGTGGACGTGGTTGAGGATCTTGCGAGGGAACGTGCAAAAAAGCTTTTTGGCTGTGAGTATGTAAATGTACAGCCGCATTCAGGCGCACAGGCCAATATGGCGGTGCAGTTTGCCATTTTAAAGCCGGGTGATACCGTGATGGGAATGAACCTTGACCATGGCGGGCACCTTACACATGGTTCGCCGGTCAATTTTTCCGGCAGTTATTTCCATATTGTACCTTACGGGGTCAATG
>CAYNOE010000037.1:0-16139 GCA_964398745.1 uncultured Lachnobacterium sp. | reverse complement strand
TCAGTTCAAAAATGAATAGAAAATTATGGAAAAAGGACAGGTTATCGGCAATTTTAGACACGATTTGCCGGTTTAAAAGAACTATAATTGGTCTGATAAAACAAATAAGTCAAATTCAGTCAAAACAAAAGACTTACAAGGATGAGGAGGTAGAGATAAAAAACCATTGTCGATAATTACCGGAACGGGCGGAAAGTATGGAAAAGATACTTTCCGCCTTTTGGGTTTATAAAAATATTCTCAAGGTAAGGCTTACAAAATCAGCAATATATGGTATAATAAGCAGAAAATGCGGATCATCCATATGGAGAGGAGATTACGGAATTTATGACAGAAAAAAACAGGCTGCATTACCTGGAGCAGCTTTCAGAGCTTTATCCGACCATTGGCAGGGCATCCACGGAAATTATAAACCTGCAGTCTATTCTTTATCTTCCGAAAGGCACAGAGCATTTCCTTTCTGATATCCACGGGGAGCACAGGGCATTTTCTCATGTGCTGCGCAACGGCTCAGGAGCAGTGCGGAAAAAAATTGACGATGTATTCGGACATACCTTAAGCACGGCGGACAAGATGGCGCTTGCTACCTTAATTTATTACCCGCAGAAGAAAATGGAACTGGTGAAGCAGGAGGAAGAAGATATTGAAAACTGGTACAGAATTTCCCTGTACCGCCTGATTGAGGTATGTAAAACCGTATCCTCCAAGTATACCCGTTCCAAGGTAAGAAAGATGCTGCCGGAAGACTATGCCTATGTAATCGAGGAGCTGATTACGGAAAAACAGGAAGTTTTGAATAAGGAGGCATACTATGAGGCAATCGTCAACACGATTGTGGAACTTGGGCAGACCGAGAATTTTATAATTGCTCTGGCGGAGCTGATCCAGCGTCTGGTTATAGACCATCTGCACATTCTGGGCGATATTTACGACAGGGGACCGAAGCCGGATAAGATTATGGACCGGCTGGAAAAATACCATTCATTTGATATTCAGTGGGGCAACCACGATATTGTATGGATGGGGGCGGCGGCAGGGCAGCCTGCGTGCATCGCAACCGTTGTCCGCACCTGTATCCGTTATGGGAACCTTGCTCTTCTGGAGGAGGGATACGGAATCAATATGCTGCCGCTTGCGACCTTTGCGATGGAAGCATACAGGGATGATCCGTGCGAACGTTTTGTGCTAAAGGATGCAACGGATGAGGAAAGAGACCAGAAGGAGACACTGCTAAACCGGAAAATGCACAAGGCAATTGCAATTATAAGGTTTAAGCTGGAAGGGCAGTTTATACAGAAATATCCGGAGACCGGAATGGAAAACCGCTGCCTTCTGCACAGAATTGATTATGAAAACAAAACAGTAGAGATAGATGGTAAGACATATCCGATGCTGGATACCTGCTTTCCGACGGTTGATCCTGAAAATCCTTATGAACTGACAAAGGAGGAGGAGGATGTCATGCAGCGGCTTAAAACCTCCTTTGCCCATTGTGACAAGCTGCAGCGGCATGTGCGCCTGATGCTCAAAAAAGGCAGTATGTATAAGATTTATAACGGGAACCTGCTTTACCACGGCTGCGTGCCGATGAATGAGGATGGCAGCTTTGTGAAGCTTAAGATTTTCGGAAAGGAGTATTCGGGCAAGGAATTGTATGATGTGCTGGAATCTTATGTGCGCAAGGCGTTCTTCTCCATGGATAAGCAGGAAAAGGAACGGGGAAAGGATATGCTTTATTTTATCTGGACTGCTCCCAATTCCCCGCTTTACGGGAGAAGCAAAATGGCAACGTTTGAACGCTATTTCCTTGCCGACAAAAAAATGCACCACGAAAGCAAGAATGCATACTACCACCTTTTGGATAAGCCGGAAACCGCAGAAAAGATTTTAAATGAGTTCGGGCTTTCCGGCGACTGGGTACATATCATAAACGGGCATGTACCTGTGGAGCGTATGGCGGGGGAAAGCCCGGTCAAGTGCAATGGAAAGCTGATTTTAATTGACGGGGGATTTTCCAAGGCATATCGCAGAAAAACCGGAATTGCAGGCTATACGCTGACATATAATTCCTACGGGCTGACGCTTTCCGCCCATGAACCGTTTGACTTTTCCGCCCGGACAGTAAAGGACGAACTGGATATTATTTCACGCCAGGAGGCGGTGGAGTACAGGGACAAGAGAATTCTTGTCGGGGATACGGATTACGGAAAAAGGATGATGGTAAGGATTGGGGAATTAAAGGAGCTGATACAGGCTTACCAGTCGGGTGAAATTGCAGAACGGGATGAACAGCATGTCAGCAGGTAGTAACGGATACTGCTAAAAAAGTAAAGGAAAAAGACGCTATGTATAAAGTGGAAGGATACGAATTTGAGACGCAGACGCAGGCGAAACAGGCCATGAAAGAGGCGGAGGGCGTCCGCTATATCAAAAACCAGACGGGCATGGACGATCCGGAGCTGGTGCTTGATCTGTATAACAAACTGGTGACCAGGGAGGTTTTCGTTACTCCGGTTGGAATCGGCTTTCTACGGGAACTGCAGGAATACCTGCATACATCGCCGTCCATCAGGGCGGAAAGCATTCTTCCGATTCCGGTTTACCGTCCGGAGCCGGTCGCAGAGGAAAATAAGAAAGAAGAAAAGGAAATCCAGAAGCGCGCGGAAAAGCGGAAGGAAGAAAAGGCAAAGGTTGTAAAGAAAGAGCAGCGCAGAAGAAACCGCGATTACAAAACCCAGTTTTATGTCAGCACTTTTTTTGCGGTCATTTTTGCAATCGGCATTATCGGAATGTTTGTAATTACTTTTTTGAGCGAAAATAATGTTAATATTATGAACTATGAACAAACAATCATAGACAAGTATGAAACATGGGAAAGCCAGCTTGAGGAGCGGGAAGCGCAGCTTGAGCAAAGGGAACAGGGGCTCTATAAACAACAGGAGGGGACAGAGTAATGGAAAAGCTGACAGTCCTTGTAGTGGATGATGAAAGCCGGATGCGCAAGCTGGTCCGTGATTTTCTGGTCAGGCAGGATTATTATGTGCTGGAAGCGGCAGATGGCGAGGAGGCACTGGATGTTTTTTATGAAAACCGGGAAACTGCACTTATTATCCTGGATGTTATGATGCCGAAAATGAGCGGCTGGGATGTGTGCCGGGAAATCCGCAAAACTTCCAAAGTGCCGATTATCATGCTGACTGCAAAAAGTGATGAAAGCGATGAACTTTTAGGCTTTGAGCTTGGGGTGGATGAATATATATCCAAACCATTTTCTCCCAAAATCCTGGTTGCGCGGGTGGAGGCAATCCTTCGCAGAACCAGCAGGATTGGGGAAGCCGCCGCACTTAAGACGGCAGGAGCCATTAAGATGGACAAGACGGCGCATGAGGTGACGATTGACGGGAAACAGGTGGACCTGAGCTTTAAGGAATTTGAACTCCTGGAATATTTTCTGGACAACCAGGGAATTGCGCTTTCCAGAGAACAGATTTTAAACAGCGTCTGGAATTACGATTATTTCGGGGATGCAAGAACAATTGACACCCATGTCAAGAAATTAAGAAGCAAACTGGGCAGCCACGGGGAATATATTAAGACTGTCTGGGGCATGGGTTATAAATTTGAAGTAAAAAATACAGACAGGAAAGCAAAGAATGAATAAAAAAAGGGCATCCCTTACATGGCAGTTAATTCTTACAATGGTGGGGATTGTGGCCGGCACGGTCGTTTTATGCTGTTTTTTCAACAATACGTTTCTCGAAAAATACTATATCTACGAAAAAAAACAGGCGCTTCTGGCAAACTACAACAAGGTGAAGAAAAGCTGCAAAGACATGGAAGAAATCACGGCGGATATGGAAGTAACCTTTGAAAAAATCTGCTCGGACGCCAATGTCAATATGCTGATTATCGACGGACAGAGGACGCTTTTGTGGACCTCCTACAGCAGCGCGCAGCAGTTTCAGATGCAGATTGACGACTGGATTTACGGGACAAACCGCAGCAGGATCCAGCTTTTGGATTCAGGAGATTCCTATACCCTTGTGCGCCAGACGGACGAGCGGTTAAAGTCAGAATACCTGGTACTTTTGGGCAGCATTGCGGACGGCGGCAGCGTTTATATGCGCACGGCGCTGGAAAGCATAAGGGAGAGCGCGGATGTGACGAACCGCTTTTTTGTAATGGTGTGTTCCGGGGCAACCATTGTGAGTATTCTGCTGATTATTGTGCTTTCCAGAAGCATATCCCACCCCATTCATGTCTTATCTGTCATTTCCAGGCGGATGGCGGAACTGGATTTCGGGGTGAAATATAGGCAGGCAAAGTATGCCAGCCGTGAAATTAACGAACTGGGGGAATCGGTCAATGAACTGTCAAATGCGCTGGAAAAGACAGTCAGCGAGCTGAAGAGTGCGAATTTAAGCCTGATGCAGGACATCGAAAAGAAAGAGCAGACAGACGAAATGAGAAAGGAATTCCTCTCGAATGTTTCCCATGAGCTTAAAACACCGCTTGCACTGATACAGGGCTATGCGGAAGGCTTAAAGGAATGTGTGCAGGATGATCCGGAAAGCAGGGAGTTTTATTGTGACGTAATTATGGATGAGGCGGAAAAAATGAACCGCATGGTAAGGCAGCTTTTGAATCTGAACCAGCTCGAATTTGGAAACGATACTGTGGAAATGACACGGTTTGACATTACGGAGCTGATAGAAGGCGTGACGGCATCGGCATTGATAATGGCAGAGCAGAAGCAGGCTAAAATCCAGTTTGAAAAAAGCGGCAGGGTTTATGTATGGGGCGACGAATTCAAGGTTGAGGAAGTCATTACCAATTACCTTACAAATGCACTTAACCATGCAAAAGGGGAGAAGAAAATCATCATCCGGCTTACAGAACATGACGGGCTTGTCCGTACCAGCGTATTTAATACCGGAGACCCCATTCCCGAAGAAGAACTCAGCAAAATCTGGGGGAAGTTTTACAAGGTGGACAAAGCAAGGACAAGGGAATACGGAGGAAGCGGGATCGGACTATCCATTGTGCGTGCGGTTATGGATTCCCTTCACCAGGAATTCGGTGTCATAAACCATGAAAACGGGGTTGAATTCTGGATGGAACTGGAAGGGGAATGACAATTGATAAAAGTATTGTAATATTGGGCAAAATGTGTTAGAATAAAATAAATTTATAGTACAAAAGTAACAAGAGGTTAATTTGAAATGGGAAAAAAGACAAAGACAGCCGCGCTCATAGCGGCGGCAGTATTTCTTCTTGCAGGCTGCGGAACACCGATGTACGAGCTTACAAATGACGAGCAGGATTTAATTATCCAGTATTCTGCCTATACGATTGGAAAGCATAATACATTTCAGAAAGATGGTATGACTGCAGCCATGGCGCCTCCGGAAGGGACGACTGAGCAGCCGTCCAGTGAGCCGGAAACCCAGGAAGAGACGCAGGAAGAAAACCAGCCTTCAAAGCCGTCAGGGGAAAAGAACGGTTCAGATGAAAAAAGGGGCGGGGAGATTTCCCTTGCGGCTGCAATCGGGCAGGAGGATGGACTGCGCGTAAGCTATGACGGGTACAAGGTTATGAAAAGCTATAAGGTTGAAAATTATTTTTCCGTGGATGCGGAAGCCGGAAGCCGGCTTGTGGTTATGAATTTCACCATAAAGAATACATCGGATAAGACCATAAATCTGGATACTCTTTCCACGGACAGTGTTTTTTATGGCTGTTTTGACGGGACAAACCAGATTGCTGAACATGAATCCTTTGGACTCAATACCCTTTCCAGCTATGAAGGAAAGATTAAAGCCGGAAAATCAAAAAAAACCATGCTGATTTTCCAGATTCCGGAGGACCAGGCGAAAAATATCAAGGCGGAGAGTCTTTCTGTTAAGTTAAATGATACAACATATTCAGTGAAAATATAAAAAAAATTGGCAATAGTGAACAGAGTGTGATATAATGGACGCAGAAAAGCCGAAGGCAGAAATTGCGCGGATTACAGATGGAGGTCAATATGGATACAAATATTCTGTTAGAGTCGGGAACGAACGAACTGGAAATACTGGAATTTAAACTGGGGGATAATCATTACGGCATTAATGTGGCGAAGATTCGTGAGATTTTGTCCTATCAGAAAGTAACGCCGGTGCCAAATACGCATCCAAGCGTGGAAGGTATCTTTATGCCAAGAGACGTTATGATTACTGTAATCAGCTTAAAACGCTGCCTGGGCATGGAAGACAATGGAGAAGAAGGGCTTTTCATTATTACAAACTTTAACAAGCTTGACGTCGCATTTCATGTGGATCAGGTAGTCGGGATTCACAGGGTTTCCTGGGGGGAAATCATTAAGCCGGACTCCACGATTAACAGTGTGGAGGGAAGCGTGGCGACGGGGATTGTCAAGATTGACGGTAAGCTGGTTGTGGTTCTCGATTTTGAGGCAATTGTATCGGGAATCAGCCCTGAGACCGGACTTCAGGTCAACGATATTGAAATGATCGGCGAACGTGCAAGGAGTGATGAACCGATTTTGATTGCGGAAGACTCACCGCTTCTCAGTTCACTGATTACGGACTGCCTGAGAAAAGCAGGATACGAGAAACTGACGATTACATATAACGGACAGGAAGCATGGGATAAGATACAGGAATTCAAGAAAGGCGGAATCCTTGAAAACAAGGTTCACTGTGTTATTACCGATATCGAGATGCCGCTGATGGATGGTCACCGGCTGACGAAACTCATTAAGTCTGATAACGAACTAAAGAATATTCCAGTTGTAATCTTTTCATCTCTTGTAAATGAGGAAATGAGGAGAAAAGGGGAGCAGCTTGGTGCGGACGCACAGCTTACCAAGCCGGAAATAGGAAGTCTGGTAGATGCCATCGATAAATTGCTTGATGAAAGAAAAAAATAGGTATGGATGACAAGGTAAGGGGTGTGGTGAATTCCACATCCCTTAATGGGTTTTGACCGGATAAGCGCAAAAATAAGGAGTAGAGGATATGGCTAATAATTCATCAGAAAACTATCTTGACAAATTACTGTTTTCCGTGGAGGACGGGACTTCTTCCCCGCCGGAGCAGGATCTGCTTGATGAATCGCCCGAAGATACAATTGAACGCGAGCTTTTTGGCGTGGATAATTCAGAGGAAACGCGCAGGGCAAAAGATGAAGAGGCATTTTTAAGGGAATTTGAAGAAGAACTTTTAAAAGAAGAAATTGACCAGAAACCGGAACCGAAAGTGGCTGAAACAGTAACGCCGAAGCCGGAAACACCTGAACCGGAACCGAAGAAGGGTGCAGAGGGCACGGGTTCGCAGAGCGGTATGAAGGAATCACTTGACGACATGATTGACCGTGTGGCAAAGCAGATGGACGAACAGAAGGCGTCTGCGGTTGATGGAAATGCAGGATCTTCCGGGGAGCAGCCGGAAAGCGGGCTGGACGATGCCGTGGGAGCGTTCGACGGAAAGCATGAAACTGCTGGTGAAGAACTGCCGGTTACGGATGACGGGGAACTGGATCTGTCAGGACTTGGCAACAGAGATATCCTGGATGTGCTTTCAGGCGACGGGGAGCTTTCCGACCTGGGGGATATGCTGTCAGATGAAGCGGAGGGAAATATGCTGGATCAGGAGGACTCCATTGGGGATTTCGCCAGGGCGGAAATGGCAGAAGGCGGTCAGGAAAGCGAAGAAGGCGATTCCAAAGAAGGCAAAAAATCAAGGAAAAAGAAAAAAGACAGGAAAAAAGACAAAAATAATGAAAATGGCAAGGACAAAGAAGGCGGCTTTTTGTCAAAGCTGTCCAGGATATTCTTTGGGGAAGAGGAAGACGAGGAAAAAGAAACAGACACGGTAAAGATTCTCGAAAATACCGGTGCGGACGTGAGCGAGCTTTCCGAGGAAAACCAGCAGATTCTTGCAGAACTGGAAGCTGCGGGCGGCGTAGAAGCAGCGGAAAAGGCCAAGAAAAAGAAAAAAGAAAAGAAACCAAAGCAAAAGAAGAAGAAAGCGCCGAAGCCGAAGAAAGAAAAGAAGCCGAAGCCGAAAAAAGAAAAGAAGCCGAAAAAGCCGAAAGAGGTGGACAATACGCCGCCATTGCCTAAGAAGCCGGTCATTGCAATTATTATTATGGCGGCATCCCTGTTCGGATTTGTCATACTGACAACGAACCTGCTGGGGTACAGGACGAGTATAACGCAGGCAAAGGATGCTTTTGAAGAAGGTGCATATGTTGAGGCATACCAGAGCATACAGGGGCTTCAGGTCAAAAAAGATGACGAGGCCCTGTATCAGAAACTTTCTGTACTTGCAACGATATCTGAGAAATATAATTCATATTTGATTTTTCAGAATAACGGGAAGAAGGATTTGGCGCTGGATTCTCTGATCTGTGCTTTTGGAAGATGCGAGCTCAATGAAAAAAATGCGAAAAAATATGAATTTGAGCCAGAGCTGGAGGAAATAAAGGGCAAAATTCTTACAACGCTTCTGTCGGAATATAACCTTACCGGGGAAGACGTGCTGGAACTTTACCATGCAAAAACCAGGAAAGCCTATACTTTACAGCTGCGCGAAGTGATTGAAAAGCTGGGACTGGAGTAGTGCTATGATTGCAATTATTGATTATAACGCCGGAAACTTAAAAAGCGTGGAAAAAGCGCTGCTTTCGCTTGGACATGACTGCGTGGTCACGGGGGATTTTAAGGAAATCGAGCGGGCTGACAAGGTTATTCTTCCCGGTGTAGGTGCATTTGGCGATGCAATGTCAGAACTTAGGAAATACGGACTTGACAAGGTAATCCGTGAGGTTGCAGACAAAAAGATTCCGTTTCTGGGCATTTGTCTCGGGCTGCAGCTGTTGTTTGAGGGAAGCGAGGAAAGCGGCGGCGTGGAAGGTTTACATATTCTGGATGGCAGTATATTAAAAATTCCGGATACGCCGGGGCATAAAATTCCGCATATCGGCTGGAATTCCCTTTCCCTGCAGCATGAGGGAAGACTGTTTTGCGGTATAGAACCGGAGCCTTATGTTTATTTTGTGCATTCCTATTACCTGAAAGCAGCAGACGAACAGATTGTAAAAGCAACCTGTGAATATGGTACACTGATTCATGCATCAGTGGAAAAGGATAATATTTTTGCATGCCAGTTTCATCCGGAAAAGAGCAGTCACACAGGCTTAAGGATTCTTGAGAATTTCTGCAGTCTGAAGCAGGGGGCGTGATGGAGGTTTCCTGTGGGTTCTGCCCCGGGAGGAGAAGTTGGAGGAAATGTATCAGTGTTTACGAAAAGAATTATTCCGTGTCTGGATATTAATGAAGGGCGTGTGGTAAAAGGCATAAATTTTGTAAATTTACGTGATGCTGGTGATCCGGTGGAGGTTGCGGCTGCTTATGATAAGGCAGGTGCAGATGAGGTTGTTTTTTTGGATATTACAGCCTCTGCAGACAACCGGGGAACGGTGATTGACATGGTCAGGAAAGTTGCACAGAAAGTGTTTATACCTTTTACGGTAGGAGGAGGAATCCGCACTGTGGAGGACTTTAAGGCAATCCTGCGGGAAGGGGCGGATAAAATCTCCATCAATTCCTCTGCCATCAATACGCCGGATTTAATCAGCCGCGCAGCGGACAAATTCGGAAGCCAGTGCGTGGTTGTCGCAATTGATGCCAGGCGCAGGGCGGATAAAAGCGGCTGGAATGTGTTTAAAAACGGAGGCAGGATTGATACCGGCCTGGATGCCGTGGAATGGGCAAAAAAGGTGAATGAACTGGGAGCAGGGGAGATTCTTCTGACCAGCATGGACTGCGACGGAACGAAGGCAGGATACGATATAGAACTGACCAGACAGATTGCGGATACCGTTTCGATTCCGGTAATCGCATCAGGCGGCGCGGGAACAAAAGAACATTTTTATGATGTACTTACGCAAGGCGGTGCGGATGCGGCCCTTGCGGCATCGCTTTTTCATTATAAAGAACTGGAAATTATGGATCTTAAAAACTATCTAAAGGATTGCGGTATTTCGGTGAGGAGATAAACAGATGATGATATCAAACGACTGGCTTCCTGCCGTGCAGGAGGAGTTTAAGAAACCATATTACAGAAAACTTTATGAATTTGTGAAGGAGGAATATAGCCGGACAGTTGTTTATCCGCCTGCGGATGATATTTTTAATGCCCTGCATCTTACACCTTTAAGCGAAGTGAAGGTATTGATTTTAGGGCAGGATCCATATCATAATGAACACCAGGCGCACGGGCTTTCGTTTTCCGTACTGCCGGATCAGAAGGAACTGCCGCCGTCACTGCAGAATATTTATAAAGAACTGCATGACGATCTTGGTTGTACGATTCCAACACACGGTTATCTGGAAAAATGGGCTAAGCAGGGGGTGCTTTTACTCAATACGGTACTGACAGTACGGGCGCATCAGGCAAATTCCCACCAGGGAAAAGGCTGGGAGCAGTTTACGGATGCGATTATCTCTGCAGTCAATGCACAGGACAGACCGGTTGTTTATATGCTCTGGGGGCGTCCGGCACAGAGTAAGATTCCGATGCTTACAAATCCGAAACATTTAATTCTGAAAGCGTCTCACCCAAGCCCGCTTTCCGCATACCGCGGATTTTTCGGCTGTAAACACTTCAGCCAGGCAAACGCATTCTTAGAAAAACACGGCGTAAAGGGGGTAGATTGGCAATTGTAACACTCTCCTGTGGAGAGTGTTACCTACGTACATCGCATTCGCGAAGCGAATTTTGCATGCGCTGTCGTACCCCGCAGGGGTATGACATAAGATGTGCTCCTTTCACCCTGCAAAGAAGAACCCCCATGTATCAGAAATTTTCAGAATGGCTGGACACAGTCATTAATCATCCTCTTCCTCATCGGCAGAGGTATTATATACCTGCCGCTTTCTGGCCATTTCATCATTTTCCAGATATTCATCATAAGTGGTTACTTTGTCAATCATGCTTCCGTCCGGCAGAAATTCAATAATACGGTTTGCAGTGGTCTGTACGACCTGGTGGTCCCTGCAGGCAAACAGAATTACGCCTGAAAACTTCATCATACCGTTGTTTAAGGCTGTGATGGATTCCATGTCCAGATGGTCGGTCGGTTCATCAAACATAAGGACATTGCTTCCCATGATCATCATGCGGGAGAGAAGAACACGCACTTTTTCCCCTCCCGAGAGCACGCGCATTTTTTTAACCCCGTCTTCTCCGGCAAACAGCATGCGTCCCAGAAACCCACGGACATAAGTGGCGTCTTTGATTTCTGAATACTGGGTGAGCCAGTCAACAATCAGCTCATCGGTGTCAAAGATGGCGGTATTGTCCTTTGGAAAATAGGACTGGCTTGTGGTAACGCCCCATTTGTATGTTCCCTCATCCGGCTCCATTTCCCCGGCAAGGATTTTAAAAAGCGTGGTTTTGGCAAGCTCGTTTCCTCCGACAAACGCGATTTTGTCATCATGTCCAACTATAAAAGAAATGTTGTCAAGCACCTTTACGCCGTCAATTGTTTTGCTGATTCCCTCCACGGTCAGGACTTCATTTCCGATGTCGCGGTTCGGGCGGAAATCAATGTAAGGATATTTGCGGCTGCTTGGTTTGATTTCATCAAGCTGGATTTTCTCCAGGGCACGTTTTCTGGAAGTAGCCTGCTTGGATTTGGAAGCGTTTGCAGAGAAACGGGAAATAAATTCCTGCAGTTCCTTAATCTTTTCCTCTTTTTTCTTGTTGGCTTCTTTCATCTGGCGCACTAAAAGCTGGCTGGACTCATACCAGAAATCATAGTTTCCGGCATAAAGCTGTATTTTGCCGTAATCCATGTCAGCAATACTGGTACACACTTTATTTAAGAAATAACGGTCGTGGGATACTACAATTACCGTATTCTCAAAGTTAATCAGAAATTCCTCCAGCCATGCGATTGCGTCGAGATCCAGGTGGTTGGTCGGTTCGTCGAGAAGCAGGATGTCAGGATTGCCAAAAAGCGCCTGCGCAAGGAGTACCTTGACTTTGGATGCGCCCGGCATATCTGCCATCGTCATGGAATGTTCCTCGGTCGGGATGCCAAGTCCGTTTAACAGGGAGGCTGCATCGGCTTCTGCATTCCATCCGTCCATGTCTGCAAATTCGGCTTCCAGTTCGCTTGCCCGGATACCGTCTTCGTCGGTAAATTCCTCTTTCATGTAAATAGCGTCTTTTTCTTTCATAATGTCATATAGACGCTGGTTTCCCATAATGACAGTATCCAGAACCGTGAATTCATCATATTTAAAATGATCCTGCTGTAAAAAGGAAAGCCTCTGTCCCGGTGTAATAATGACATCTCCGCTGGTTGCCTCCAGCTGTCCGGATAAGATTTTAAGGAAAGTGGACTTGCCCGCACCGTTTGCGCCAATCAGACCGTAACAGTTGCCTTCCGTAAATTTTATGTTTACTTCTTCAAATAATGCTTTTTTGCCTAAACGTAATGTAATATTGTTTGTACTGATCATGTGTCTGCTCCTTTCTTTGCATGCTGTTTTCCCACATGCTTTCTATTAAATCACGAGTGACAGGATATTTCAAGAAGAAAAATGCTTTCCTGTTGGAAAAATTTGAAAAAGATGTTATAATAAATTCATATTTTAAATTAATTGGGATGGGGAGCATTCACGGGGAGGCAGAACTGTATTATGAATAACAGGGAATTAATGGAACAGGATCTTCCGGTTGCAGCGGCGGCAGTCGCTTATGGGAAGACGTGGACAAGCTGGAAATTTGAAAGTGTAAATCCGGAATTTACCAGATTATCGGGATATAGGACGGTGGATCTTGCGGGGAAGAAAAAAACAGAACTTTTCGGGGAGGCGGATTATGCATTGTTCGAGCGTGCGATACAAAACATCCATTCCCCGGAAACCATGCAGGCACAGCCGCTTTCTGTCAGAAAGGCAGATGGAAATTCACGCAGTGTCCAGATGCGGATGCGCATGACGGATTCAGACGAGCAGGTAACGCGGATTCTGGTCTGTTTCTGGGATGTGGAGGAGCATGTGGATGAAATTTTGCCTGAAAGGGAAGCAGTGGCGGGAGAGGATGCGCTTACAAAGCTTCTGAACGGGGATACAGTAAGGTATGAGGCGGCATCATTTCTGGAGCGGCATCCGGACGGCATGCATATGATGTTCGTAATCGACATAGATAATTTCAGGGAAATTAATGAGAATTTCGGATTTACATTCGGGGATTCCGTTCTCGTGGATGTCGCAAACCAGATTCAGTCGCAGTTTCGGTGCAATGACCTGGTGGGGCGTGTGGGCGGAGACGAGTTTTTGGTGCTGATGAAGGATGCCACGGTGGAAAAAGCGGTGGAAAAGGCAGAACTTTTGTGCAGCCTGCTTGACAAGGAATATGTGGGCGGGGAAGTGCATGGAAGGATTTCGGTCAGTATCGGAATTGTTGTCGTGACGGAAGAAAACAGGTCGTTCGACAAGCTGTTTGAAAAAGCAGACAATGCGATGTGCCGTGTCAAGAAAAACGGCAAAAATTCCTATGAGGTTGCCAGCGGGGACGATGCGGGAAAATTTTGCCGGAGTATCCGGGAATTTGAGGAACGCCAGAATATACAGGACGAAGACCGGGATTTTCTGGGGTTTGCGGTGAGTCTTATGGCGCATGCCAAAAATATGGATGGTTCGATGAATATGCTTCTTAAGCGGATTTGTGAGCGTTACCAGCTTGATTCGGTTCTTTTGTTCGAAGATCAGCCGATGGAGCAGACAATTATTCTGACAAATGCATATGCAAATGAAGGAATGTATAGTGAGCGCACCGTTTACCCGAGGCTGGATTTTCTTAAAGATGAGCTTTTTACAGACGGGTATGTCGTGCTGTCCAACCGTGACCTGGAAGTGGATGAAGAGAAAAAACAAAGCGTTTTAAGAATGGTACATATGGAAGATACCGGACCGTTTAACTGCGTAATCGCAAAGTACGAATATTTTGGGGACCATGTGGGGGAAATTGTCTATGTTTCCCTTGACCAGAACCGCAAATGGAAGCAGGAAGAACTGGAAAGCATGCGGGAACTGGCAAGGACGCTTGCGATTTTTGTCGCACTCAGAAGCAGGGTTGTAGAGAGCGAGGAGATGGTCCGGCATATCAAAACGAGCGACCAGCTTACGGATTTTTACAAGCAGGAAGCGTTCAGGCAGGTAGTGGAGGATATCTTAAAAAAAGCCGACCCGTCAAAAGTTTATGCGATAGAATATCTGGATATTAATAATTTTGGGTATATCAACGAAAATTACGGATACAAGGTAGGGGACGGGATTCTTAAGATGTTTGCTGATGAAATTTCCAGACAGCCGAATTTCAAGGTGGGATGCCGTCTGTATTCAGATTTCTTCCTGACACTGCTTGAGGAGGAAAGCAGGAACCTTCTGGAAGAGCATCTTGAGTACCGGAATATCCGCTTTACTAACATGCAGAACCACCAGTACCCGAACAGTGCAATGGGGGTTGCGGACGGGGTTTATATTCTGGAGGATTTGCAGATGGATTTAGAGCAGGCCATTGAGAATGCTACGCTGGCATGGAAAAATGCTAAAAATACCAGCAAACGGGGAATCGTTTTTTATGATTCCGCACTGCGTACCAGACGTGCGGAGGAGCAGAAGGTGCTGGCGGAGTTTTTTGAGGCGTTGTACAGAGATGATTTCCAGATGTATTTACAGCCGAAGTTTCTGCTTGGTTCACGGGAAGTATACGGGGCAGAGGCTCTTGCAAGGTGGAGAAAACCGGATGGAAAAATTCTGCCGCCAGTATACTTTATTGATTCCCTTGAAAAAATCGGGTATATTACCGAGCTTGATTTTTATATCTATGAAGAGCTGTTAAAGACACTGGACAAATGGGACAGGCAGGGCAGGAAAAGGGTCATTGTGTCCACGAATTTTTCCGGCAGGCATTTTGATACGGACGGTGAGAATTTCCTGAGGCGGATTGAGCAGATTATGTCCAAATATAATGTATCGCCGAGCCAGATTGAAATTGAGGTGACGGAGGGCGTTCTGATTACGAATATCGGCGTTTTAAGAAACTGTATGGACCGGCTGCATGAGATGGGGTTTCGGGTGGCGATTGATGATTTCGGTACCGGCTATTCCTCACTGGCAGTCCTTGCGGATCTGCCGGCTGATGTGGTGAAGATCGACAAGAGTTTTATCAGCGAGGACAACCTGACGGTAAATAAGCTTGCCATGCTTTATGAAATCGGACGAATGGTTAAAATCCTGAAAAAGGATATTATTATTGAAGGTGTGGAAACGGAGGACCAGGAAGCGCTTCTGATAAAGGGCGGTTTTACCTGCGGGCAGGGGTATCTGTGCAACCGTCCGGTTCCGGTTGGGGAATTTGAGAACTTGTATTTGTAAAAATACATAAAATGGCAGTGTATAACCTTGATTTTTAGTGGGATTCATTTTATATTATAAATAGGGATTTAATGCGCATTACACATGAGCATTTAATTTAAATATTAAATAATAATCAGGAGGTTTAATTCATGAAACGTTCAATGAAAACAATGGATGGAAACCATGCTGCAGCACACGCATCCTATGCATACACGGATGTAGCGGCAATCTATCCGATCACTCCTTCATCTGTTATGGCTGAGGCTACAGATGAGTGGGCAACTGCCGGCCGTAAAAATATTTTCGGACAGACAGTACAGGTTACGGAGATGCAGTCCGAGGCCGGAGCAGCCGGTACGGTACACGGTTCTCTTGCAGCCGGTGCATTAACAACCACCTACACCGCTTCCCAGGGACTTCTTCTTATGATTCCGAACCTTTACAAGGTAGCAGGTGAGAGACTTCCGGGTGTATTTAACGTATCTGCCCGCTGTGTAGCTACACACGCACTTAATATTTTCGGTGACCATTCAGACGTATATGCATGCCGCCAGACCGGTGTTGCAATGCTTTGTGAGTCATCTGTTCAGGAAGTTATGGACTTAACCCCGGTTGCACACTGTGCAGCAATCAAAGGAAGACTTCCGTTCATTAACTTCTTTGACGGTTTCCGTACATCACACGAAATTCAGAAAAT
>CAYNOE010000036.1:15653-17483 GCA_964398745.1 uncultured Lachnobacterium sp. | reverse complement strand
TAAATAAAGGAATACTTGTTAAATCCTCGGCATAATTGTTTTATCGGCCTAAATGACTTTATACCGACATCGGTATAATGTCATAAATTCATCATCCATCAGGCAGAATCCCTTTATCCTCTCCAAATCCTCCTGATGGTGTCTGGCAGTCCGTTCCTTTACAGTTTCCATGTCTTCCATATTTTCATTCCTTTCTTTAGTATATACACTTTTGGCATAAGGCACAATACCTTTTTGCATTTCATTTTCTGGAAAATCCCTGTGGGAACATACGCCTGCCTGCCGGCAATACAGGCTGGCACAGTCCACAGTTTATTAAATTTATTTTAAACGATTCTTTTCAAAATACTTCCTGCACAGTTTTATACAGTATCCTGGTATTTATACTTTCTGCAGCCCTGCAAGCTGCCTACATCGCCCCGTTCTTTTCAATCACCGTCGGTACGGTTTTAAACAGGATTTTGACGTCCAGCCCAAGACTCCAGTTCGCAATGTAATAACGGTCCAGCTTCACCACCTGCTCAAACTCCGTGATATTGCTGCGCCCGCTGACCTGCCACATACCGGTGATTCCAGGCTTGATTGCAAGACGGCTGCGATGGTTCAGGTCGTATTTAATCCACTCATCCTCAGTTGGCGGACGCGTGCCCACCAGACTCATATCTCCTTTTAAGACATTCCAGAACTGTGGAAATTCGTCAATCGACCAGTCGCGCATCCAGTTTCCGAAACCCTTTTTCACTCTGCCGTCCGGCAGTTTTTTGCAGCCAATAATACGCGGGTCGTAATCCAGCTTGAACATCATGCCGTCACTGACGCGGTTATCTTTCATTACCTCTGCCTTTCGCTCCTCTGCGTCCATATACATGCTGCGGAACTTGTAAAGCTTGAATTTTTTGCCATTTTTTCCAATACGCGTCTGCGAAAAAATAACAGGTCCCGGCGAATGGATGTAAATTGCGGGCGCAAGGAAAATAAACAAAAGCCCTGTCAGCACACAGCCTGCAATCCCGCCTAAAATATCCATTGTACGCTTAACAAAAAGCTCCGGCCCGGATATGGTATTAATGCTTGTCGTAAGAACTGTAAACCCTCCCAGTTTTTCCACAAACTGTTTCTGGTTATTTAAATCCAGGTTTTCCGCAAGCCGGATATGTATTGTGACACCCATGTCCGTGAGTTTGTTCACAAGACAGTCCAGAAACGGGCTTTTCAACTGCAAATCAGCAAATACCTCGTCCACCCATTCCCTGCAGATGTATTCCAGCGCCGACTGCCGCCCCGCCACAACCGGAATTCCATGAACCGTATCATTCACCTGTACTTTACCGGCAGCAATTTTTTCATAATCCGCTTCCCCCGTTTCCTGCGTCTGAACCCGTTCATCCAAATCCAGTACGGCAATTCCCGATATCTGAAACATTGCATAACTGTTATTGCGGATATCATGCTCCACGCGGGAAAGCTGCTGCATATCGGTAATAATCAGCACCGATTTCTGCTGCCTGAGCTTTATCTTATGCAGAATATGCCGCTTCCAGCACAAACGCACCAGATAACTGGCCATCAGATAAAAAAATGCCATCAGATAAAAGGTCATGCGCGAAAAATCCTCTGCATCTTTTACGGAAAACAAATAGAGTGACGCTACAAGCGCAACCATGATAACATGTCTGGCGGTTGCAGCAAATTCCGCATGATTATTTCTTTTCAGCACGTTTTTTAATGTATCCAGCAGCAGTATCAGCGCAATATCCACAAAAAGCAGTACAATAGACAAATTTGCATATATTAAATTAGAAAACATTTCCGTACTTCTATGTCGGATTG
>CAYNOE010000036.1:0-15643 GCA_964398745.1 uncultured Lachnobacterium sp. | reverse complement strand
GCCAGAAAAAATGATATCTGCAGACAGATTACGTCCAGTATCATAAAATCCAGATGCTTTGCCCAGCTGTTTCGATTTTTCCGGTACATTTTTTCTCCTTCGTCTTTACAACATATAGTGTTATGCTCCACTGCGCCTATACATATTGTACCAAAAATCAGTTTTTATGTCCATAACCAGACAGTGTTTCCCAAACTTCCCCATTTATTTATAAAAGAAGCCCCGGAAATTTTTCATTTCCGGGACTTCTCCATATATATTATTTTCAATACCAAGCGGTTAGCAGACACCCTGGGCAATCATAGCGTTTACCACTTTTTCGAAGCCTGCAATATTAGCACCGGCAACATAGTCGCCCTCTTTGCCATAACGCTTTGCAGCATCATCAATATTGTGGTAAATATTTACCATGATATTCTGCAGCTTGGAGTCAACCTCCTCAAATGTCCAGCTTAATCTCTCTGAGTTCTGTGACATCTCCAGTGCGGATGTTGCAACACCGCCTGCGTTCGCAGCCTTACCGCCGACAAACCATACGCCGTTTTCCTGAAGATACTTTGTAGCATCCAGTGTGGTCGGCATATTTGCACCTTCACATACAGCCTTGCATCCGTTTGCAACAAGCTGTTTTGCATCATCAATCAGCAGCTCGTTCTGTGTTGCACAAGGAAGGGCAATATCACACTTAATCTGCCAAACGCCACGGCCCTCATGATACTCTGCGCTCTTTCTTGCAGCAGCGTATTCTGTCAGGCGTGCACGTTTTACTTCCTTTACTTCCTTTAAAAGCTCCACATCAATTCCTTCCGGGTCATAAATCCAACCGGTAGAATCAGAACAGGTTACACATTTTGCTCCCATCTGGTGTGCCTTCTGGATTGCATAAATTGCAACGTTTCCTGCTCCGGATACACAGACAGTCTTTCCTTCCATAGACTCTCCATGGCACTTCATCAGTTCCTGTGTCAGATACAGAAGACCATATCCAGTCGCTTCTGTACGGGCAAGGGAACCGCCATAAGTTAATCCTTTTCCTGTAAGAACGCCTTCAAATGTACCGCGGATTCTCTTGTACTGTCCAAACATATAACCGATTTCCCTTGCACCGGTTCCGATATCACCTGCCGGTACATCAATGTCGGCACCGATATACTTGCACAGCTCTGTCATAAAACTCTGGCAGAATGCCATAATTTCGCGGTCTGACTTACCCTTCGGGTCGAAATCTGAACCACCCTTGCCGCCGCCGATTGGCAGTCCGGTTAAGGAATTCTTGAAAATCTGCTCAAATCCAAGGAACTTGATAATTCCAAGATTTACGGAAGGATGTAATCTTAAGCCTCCCTTGTAAGGTCCGATTGCATTATTAAACTGTACACGGAATCCTCTGTTTACCTGGACCTGTCCTTTGTCATCCACCCACGGAACACGGAACATAAACTGGCGGTCCGGCTCTGTGATTCTCTCTAAAACAGCTTCCTTTCTGTATAATTCTTCATTCGCATCAATAACCGGGCGCAAAGATTCCAGAACTTCCTCTGCTGCCTGTAAAAACTCCGGTTCTGATGCATTTTTCTTTTTTAAAGTCTCAAGTACTTCATCAACATAACCCATGATTCTAATCTCCTTTAGTTTTTTCTGAAATTTTCCAACGATATTATTTTAATAAATAATGCAGGATTCTGCAATAGAAATTTCAAAATTTCTATTACAGAATCCTGTTTTTCTCTATTTCTGCCCTGTCAGGCACCAGTATGCTATTCCCTGCTGATTTTTGACCAGTCCACAAATTCAGATTCCTCGTCTGTGTCATAATAATTCAGCCGGAAAAAATCAACCATTTTTGCCAGTGCGTAAATCAGTATCTCGGCTTCCTTGTCAGTCATTTCAGAAGAAATATTTTTAATCAACTGGCGGTGAAACTGCTCATGATGATAATACGCCGCTTTTCCCTTGTCTGTCAGCCGGAGCATAACCACGCGCTTGTCTTCCTCGCTGCGCGCACGGACTACGTAGTCCTTTTCACACAGCGCATCAATCGCCTTGGTCAGTGTTCCGGTCGTAACAGACATCATCTTTGCAACCGTTGTCATATTACGGGGTTCTTCCACCCCGACAGCTTCTATAATATGCATATCGTTGTAGCTTATGTCTGCAAACTCCTCTGTAATCAGACACTTCGCTTCAACTTCCAGTATATCTTTAAACAGTTTTACCAGAAGATCATTTAAAGTCTCTTCCAGAGTCATGCTGTTCCTCCTACCATTCGATGACACAGGCTCCCCATGTCAGCCCTGCGCCAAATCCAGCTAAAACAATTTTGTCTCCCTTATGAAGCATTCCGTCTTTATTTACCTGGTCAAGAAGGGTTGGTACGCTTGCCGCAGATATATTCCCGCATTCCTGCAGGTTGGTAGGAAATTTTTCACGCGGCTGTCCCAGACGCTTTGCAACCGATTCAATAATACGGATATTTGCCTGGTGCAGCAAAAAGAATCTCACATCATCCACCCCGACGTCTGCCTGCTCCAGCGCCTCGCTAACTGCATTCGGAACCGTCCGCACGGCAAATTTATAAACCTCGGAGCCGTTCATTTCAGTATAGGAATAATACTCTGCCGCTACCTGGTGAAACAGGTTGCTTACCGAACGGTTTTTACATTTTAATGCCATTCCGCCTGCACCGTCAGATCCCTGCACCATGGAAAGAAGCTGGTTTCCCTCCGCACTTAAAACTGCCGCCCCCGCGCCGTCGCCGAAAAGCACACAGGTACTGCGGTCACTCCAGTCCATCATTTTTGACAGGGTTTCCGCGCCCATAATCAGTGCATTTTTGTATCGTCCTGTCTTAAAATAAGCATCCGCCGTTGCAAGGGCAAAAAGAAATCCTGAGCAGCCTGCACCAATGTCAAACGCCGTTGCATTTTTTGCCCCGAGCGCCGCCTGAACCTCGCATGCAAGGGTCGGATAAATATAATCCGATGACACCGTTGCACAAATTATCAGATCCAGTTCATCAATGGATACCTTTGATTCCTTAAATGCTTTTTTAGCCGCCTCCACCGCAAGGCTGGTTGTGGTTTCATTCGTTGCAATATGCCTCGTTCCGATTCCGGTACGGGTGCGGATCCATTCATCCGAGGTATCCATCAGACCTGCCAGTTCATCATTGCTTACCACTCTCTTTGGAAGCGCACTTCCAGTTGCTAATATCTTCATATTTTCTATCTCCTAATTATGGAACATCAGCCTGTTCCTCTGCTACTGTACGTTTTCCAGCTAGAATGAACGGAAACGGTCATATCTCTCCTGTGCAAGCTGTTCCCCGCTCTTACCATCCTGTGCCTTTAAAAATTCTTTCATATGCCCCTTCATATAACCGGCTATGGAAGAAAGCGCATCCTCTCCGGCTCCGCCGTACTCCGGAATAATATCATCAATGACATGAAGCTCCTTTAAATCCTGCGCTGTAATCTTCATAACACCGGCCGCTTCCTCAGCACGCTTCCCGTCTTTCCAGAGAATAGAGGCAAAACCTTCCGGGGAAAGAATGGAATAGGTGGCATTTTCCATCATCCATACTTCGTTTCCGACTGCAAGCGCAAGCGCTCCGCCGCTTCCGCCCTCGCCAATCATCAGGCACAAAACCGGCACCCGGATTCCGGACATTTCATAAAGGTTTCTGGCTATTGCCTCACCCTGCCCGTTTTCCTCCGCCTCTGTACCCGGATATGCCCCGGATGTATTGACAAAGGTAATAATCGGACGGCCAAACTTGTCTGCCTGTTTCATAAGGCGGATGGCTTTGCGGTATCCTTCCGGCGACGGCATACCATAGTTGCGGTAAGCGCAGTCCTTTAAATCTTTTCCTTTATTGACGCCTACTACCGTTACCGGCTGTCCGTCCAGATATGCGATTCCGCCAACAATTGACGGATCATCACGGAAATAACGGTCCCCGTGCAGCTCCATAAAATCATCAAATATCTTTCCCATGTAATCAAGGGAACCCAGCCTCTTCATCTGGCGGGCCATTGTCACCTTGTCCCATGCGCTTAAGGATTTTGATTTTGCAGCACGTTCCCGCATCAGCTCGGTCGGCTCATAGCGGTCACCGTCATGTGCCGGATCAAAGTTGGCAAAGCCGGTCTTTGGTTTATGCAGCTTTAAGATTTTCCATAAAGTATCTTTTAAATCCCCGCGTTCCACAATCATGTCCACAAATCCATGCTCAAGCTGGAACTCCGCCCTCTGGAAACCGGCCGGAAGCTTCTGCCCGATTGTATTTTCAATTACACGCGCTCCGGCAAAACCAATCAGCGCCTGCGGCTCGGCAAGAATAATATCACCAAGCATTGCAAAGCTGGCAGTCACTCCTCCGGTCGTCGGATCTGTCAGAACCGGAACATACAAAAGTCCCGCATCTGAATGACGCTTTACGGCTGCGGATGTCTTTGCCATCTGCATCAGCGAAATAATTCCTTCCTGCATTCTTGCCCCGCCGGAACAGCAGAAAAGAATTACCGGAAGTTTCTCTGTGGTTGCACGCTCCAGTGCATGTGTAATCTTTTCACCAACCACATGTCCCATGCTTCCCATCATAAATCTTGCGTCAATTACTCCAAGAACCGCCTGCTCGCCGTTTATGGTACATTTTCCGACGGTAACGCCTTCCTTTAATCCGGTTTTTTCCTGCGTTGCGCTTACCTTATCCTCATATTCCGGAAAGCCCAGCGGGTTTCCCGTGGCAAGGTCTTCATCCCATGCTTCAAAGCTGCCTGAATCCGCAACCATTCTGATACGGTTTTTGGAACGCACGCGGAAATAATATCCGCACTCATAGCAGACATATTTGTTTTTGACCACTCGGTTTTTATCAAGCTCTTTTTTGCATTTTTTACAGGTAATGGTATCGACTGCCTGTTCCTCTTTTGTCTGCACAGATGATGCTTCTGATTTTTTACTTCCTGGAATAATATCTTTTAATTTCATTGCATTTCCCTCCTGGTCTTTTAAACATCAGCCCCTAACTAATTGCAAAAGTAAGTTCTGCTGAACATGCGAGTTTCCCATTCACACGCGCAATGGCTTTTCCCACGCCAATCGGTCCCTTGACTTTAATGATTTCGGTCTCCAGTGTCAGCGTGTCGCCCGGCAGTACCTTCTGTTTGAATTTTGCGCCGTTAATTCCCGCAAAATAAGCAGTTTTTCCTTTCCACTCCGGCAGGGAGAGAATCGCTACCGCCCCTGTCTGCGCCAGTGCCTCAACAATCAGCACTCCCGGCATAACCGGATTCCCCGGAAAATGTCCTGCAAAAAAAGGTTCGTTGAAAGTTACATTTTTCTTTGCCACGGCGCGTACTCCCGGCTCTAATTCCTCTATTGTATCAATCAGTAAAAACGGCTGTCTGTGCGGCAGGATTTCCATAATCTCTGCAGTATTAAGCCTTATCTTTTCCTCTGACATACCACTATCTTCCTTCTCTTATATTTATAAAACAGATTACATCTTTTTAATCAGGATGCTTGCGTTGTGCCCGCCAAAGCCGAGGGAATTGGAAAGTGCAAACTTTACCTCACATTCACTGGCTTCTTTGCAGTAATCCAAATCCATCTCTTCCTCGGTAGACTCCAGACCGACCGTGCGGTGAATATATCCTTCTTCAATTTCCTTTACGCAGGTAATAAATTCCACTGCACCCGCTGCCCCAAGCAGATGTCCGATCATGGACTTTGTGGAGTTGACCTTGAGATTCTTTGCATGGCTGCCAAAAGCAAGCTTGATTGCACGGGTTTCAAACAAGTCATTATGGTGCGTTGCCGTACCATGTGCATTAATATAACCCACATCCTCCGGCTTAATTCCTGCATCCTCCATGGCATTTGTCATCGCGCGGGCTGCACCGGAACCGTCCTCCAGCGGGGAGGTAATATGAAACGCATCGGAAGAGCATCCGTATCCTGCCACTTCGGCATAAATCTTTGCCCCTCTTTTCTGTGCGTGTTCCAGTTCTTCCAGCACAACGATTCCCGCACCCTCGCCAAGTACAAAGCCGCTGCGGTTCTTATCAAACGGAAGGGAACATTTCTTTGGATCATTCACGGTTGACAAAGCAGTAAGCGCCGTAAATCCTGCGATTGCGGTTGGACATACACAGCCTTCCGCCCCGCCTGCAACCATAACGTCTGCTTCCCCGTACTGGATACTTCTGTATGCGTCACCGATATTATTGGTTCCGGTTGCACATGCCGTCACATCATTGATGGATTTACCCTGCAGCCCGAACTGGATGGATACATTTCCTGCTGCCATGTTGGAAATCATCATTGGGACGAACACCGGATTTACCCTGCCCGGTCCCTTTTCCACAATTTTGGTATATTCGCGCTCAATTGCCTGCAGGCTTCCGACGCCGGAACCAATCGCAATTCCGACACGGAAAGGATCTTCCTTTGACATGTCAAGCTTTGCATCCTCAAGCGCTTCTTTTGCTGCTGCCACCGCATACTGGGAAAACGGCTCCATCCGTTTTGCTGCTTTAAAATCCATGCGCTCCTTTGCAACGAAGTCCTTTACTTCCGCCGCCATATGCACCTTGTAATCTGTAGTATCAAACTTTGTAATCTCACCAAATCCTGTTTTTCCTTCTTTGACGCTCTTCCAAAACTCTTCCACGCTTAAACCGACTGGAGTAATTGCGCCCATTCCTGTTACAACAACTCTTCTGCTCATGAATTTTTCTTTCCTTTCTTTAACGAACGGCATACAGCCGCCCGGCTGCTTAAATCGCCATACCTCCATCTACTGACAGAACCTGTCCTGTAATATAATCTGCTGCAGGGGATGCCAGAAATGCAACTGCTTTTGCAATGTCTTCGGTATGTCCGGTTCTGCCAAGCGGAATCTGCTTTAACAGTTCTTCTTTTACACTGTCCGAAAGTACGTCCGTCATTTCTGTTTCCACAAATCCCGGAGCAACTGCATTTACGTTAATCCCACGGCCTGCAAGCTCCCTCGCAACTGCTTTTGTCAGACCTATGACACCTGCCTTGCTGGCAGAATAATTGGCCTGTCCTGCATTTCCTAGAATACCGGATACGGAGGAAATATTAATGATTTTTCCTGCACGCTGTTTTAAGAAATACCGGGACATATGGCGGGTTGTATTAAATGCGCCTTTTAGGTTTGTACCGATAACAGCGTCAAAATCCTCTTCTTTCATGCGCATTAAAAGTCCGTCCCTTGTAATTCCCGCATTGTTTACAAGAATGTCGATATGCCCGTATTCTTTTATCAGTTCTTCAATCATTTTTCCACAGGATTCAAAATCCGATACGTTACACTGATATGCCACTGCATCTCCTCCGGCTGCCTTTATTTCAGCAACTGTCTGTTCTGCCGCGTCCTTTGAGCCGTTGTAATTTACGATAGTAAACGCATGATTTGCCGCCAGTTCAAGTGCGATTGCTTTGCCAATCCCTCTTCCGGCACCTGTTACAAGTGCGATTTTACCGGTTAACATATTTATCAAAATCCTCCATCTTATCGATATTATAAGTGGTAACATCCCTGTTAATCTTACGCATAAATCCGGACAGACTGCGCCCCGGTCCGATTTCCACAAATTCATCTGCGCCGTCTGCAATCAGACGTTCGATAGTCTGCTGCCAGCGGACGGATGAGGATACCTGCCGAATTAAATAATCTTTTACTTCTGATGGATCTTTTACATAATCTGCCGTAACATTTGTAAGATATGGTGTTTCGACTGGATGAATTTCCACGTCTGAAAGCGCCTCACCAAGTTTTTCCCCTGCTCCTGCAAGAAGGCTTGAATGAAATGGTCCGCTGACGTTAAGCGGTACTACCCGCTTTGCACCTGCTTCTTTGCATTTTTCGCCTGCAGTTTCTACTGCCGCCGCAGCTCCTGTAATTACAATCTGTCCCGGACAGTTGTAATTTGCGATGGATACCACGCTGTCTGCGCTGTTTACTTCTTCACAAATTTCTGCAATCCGTTCTGCATCAAGTCCAAGGATGGCTGACATTGCGCCGCCTGACGGATATGCTTCCTGCATATAGATTCCGCGCTTCCTTACCACTGCGAATGCATCTTTCATGGTCATCGCACCGGATGCAATCAGTGCGCCGTACTCGCCGAGGCTTAAACCTGCCGTCACATCGCAGTTAATTCCTTTTTCTTTTAAAGCTGCATAAACTGCAGCTTCTGTTGTGAGCATACAAATCTGCGTATACTCGGTTATATTAAGCTTGTCGTTTTCTTCAAAACAAAGAGCAGCAATATCCAGCCCGGTAACTTCTGACGCCAGATCATAAACTGCCTTTGCCTCCGGCATGGTATCATAAAATTCCTTACCCATGCCGACATACTGGGAACCCTGTCCCGGAAACATAAATACACGTTTCATAATCTGCTCCTTATTTGCCTAACAGTTTGCCTGCATCCGTCATAATTTCATTTATGATTTCTGCACAAGTCTCTTCTTTCTTTACAAGACCTGCGGACTGTCCCGCCATCACGCTTCCATACATAACGTCGCCATCCACTACAGCCTTGCGCAGCGCGCCAAGCGTCATTAATTCCAGCTCGTTAAGTGTCGCGCCTTCTTTTTCTTTCTTAATATATTCACGTGTCATCTTATTGCGGATAACACGGATTGGATGTCCTGTTGACATGCCTGTAACTTCAGAATCTATATCCTTTGCCTTTATTACTTTCTGTTTGTAATTTTCATGTACTGTGGATTCCTTTGCCACAACAAAACGGGTTCCCATCTGGACTGCCTCTGCACCGAGCATCATCGCTGCCGCAAATCCCCTGCCGTCTGCAATACCGCCTGCCGCAATTACCGGAATCTCCACTGCGTCAACCACCTGCGGAACCAGTGTCATGGTAGTCTGAGAACCGATATGTCCGCCGGACTCTGTCCCTTCGGCAACAACTGCGTCCGCGCCGCCGCGCTCCATGAGCTTTGCAAGCGCAACACTTGCAACAACCGGAATCACCCGGATGCCTTTTTCTTTCCACATCTGCATATACTTTGCCGGGTTTCCTGCGCCTGTGGTAACAACTTTAACATTTTCCTCAGCTATTACCTTCGCTATATCATCAGCCTCCGGATTCATCAACATAAGATTGACGCCGAATGGCCTGTCTGTTTCCTTTTTTGCCGCCTGAATCTGCTCGCGCACCCATGATGCAGGTGCTCCGCCCGCCCCGATAATACCAAGCCCGCCAGCGTTTGATACCGCGCTGGCAAGCTCATGGGTTGCCACCCAGGCCATACCGCCCTGGATAACCGGCTGTTCAATTCCAAGAAGCTCTGTCACTCTTGTTTTCATCTGATTATGCCTCTACACCCTTATTCTCAAGATAACTGATTACATCCTGCACTGTTAAAATGTTTCCAAGATCCTCAGAAGGAATCTCAACGCCGTACTCCTCCTCTAAAGCCATGACAAGCTCGAACAAATCCAGGGAATCCGCCTCTAAGTCCTCTTTGAAACGGGACTCGGCAGTCACTGAATCTGCGTCAACGTTTAACTGGTCTGCAATAATCTCTTTCAACTTTTCTAACATGGTCTTATCTCCTTTTTCCTTTTCAATTTTGCGCTGTGCGCTTTAAAAATAATTTGACTGTCAAACTATTCTACACAAGTATATTTCCAATTAGTTTGATTGTCAAGATATTTTTCCCAGTTTTACCCAAAAATGCGATACACCGTCCGGCTTAGTCAAGTACCAGCCGCATGGAGCCGTAAATTCCGGCATCATTGCCAAGGGATGCAAGTGCGAATTTCGTATTCCTGCAGGCATGGAATGAGGTCTCCTTATAATGTTTCTGAATCGTATCAATTAAAATCTGTCCGGCTTTGGATACCCCGCCGCCGATTACAATTACTTCCGGATTGACCACACATGCCATATTGGACAGCGCGGAACCCAGAATTTCCCCAAGTTCATCCACCAGTCCCGCTGCCACTGCATCGCCCGCTTTTGCCTCATCAAAAACATTTTTCGCGGAAAGCCCTTTATGTCTGCGCAGGCTTGTTTCTTCCGCCGTCTTGGCAAGCTTGCGTTTTGCCATACGGACGATTCCCGTTGCGGAAGTATACTGCTCCAGACATCCATACTGCCCGCAGTTACACGGCTCAATCTCATCGTTATTTACGGTGATATGTCCGATTTCCCCGCCAGCCCCGTCAAAGCCTGCCACCACTTTACCATCCACTATAATCCCGCCGCCAACGCCTGTACCGAGCGTTACGAGTATGACATCCCTGCAGCCTTTTGCACCGCCCTGCCACATTTCCCCGAGCGCAGCCACGTTTGCATCGTTTCCGACCTTTACCTTAAGACCGGTCAGCGAGGACAGTTCCTCCGACACATTGATGACACCCCAGCCAAGATTCACACAGATATTGACCACTCCGTCAGCACGCACAGGTCCCGGCACGCCTATCCCCACGCCTTCCACATCATTTTTGCTGATGCCCTCCTGCGCAAGCTTATTGTCAATCGCCTGTGCGATGTCCGGCAGGATTTCTTTGCCGTTATCCTCTGTATTGGTACGGATTTCCCACTTGTCCAGAAGTTTGCCGTCTGTTTCAAAAAAACCCATTTTGACCGTAGTTCCGCCTACGTCAACTCCAAAACCATATTTTTTCACACGATACCCTCCTGCTTACTTGTTTTTCATTGTCCCGGGCAGATGCAAAATTTATTTTTTCCGTCACTCATAGAAAATATTTCACAAATGTCCATTTAAATGTATTTAAGAATATTTTACCATATGCAGGGGTTGCCGCCAAGCAACTTTTATATTTTCACAGGATTTTATTTAGAAAAAACAGCAGCCCTGCAAAAGCCTGGCTGCTGTTTTTATGGTATTGTGCAATGCCGTAATCACCCGGCATTTTCTATGGGCTGCTCCGGATTGTCTGCAGGGGGCTCCTCCGGCTGTTCCGGCTCCACCGGATTGTCTTCCGGGGGTTCCTCCGGCTGCTCCGGTTCCACCGGATTGTCTTCCGGGGGTTCCTCCGGCTGCTCCGGTTCTGCCGGGGTAACATCTGAATTGTTTTCCCCATCCCCATTATTGCTGTTGTTATTATCGTTATCGTTATTATTGTTATTGTTATTGTTATCATCATCATCATCGTTGTTCTGATCCTGGTTTTCCTCACGCATCTGTTCGTGTTCCCTCTCCTCCTTTTTCTTTTTATTCAGATAATCATCCGAAAGCTTCGCCGGAGGAAGGAAATCCATCGGTTTTAAATCCTCATGGATTTTTGTCATGAACGTATTCCAGATTGTACCCGGATAGGTATTACCGCTTAAGTTGGACAATGCTTTCGGATAGTCATAGCCTACCCATACGCAGGTAGTATAATACCTGGTAAAACCGCAGAACCATCCGTCCTTATGGTCGGTCGTTGTTCCGGTCTTGCCCGCACATGGCATATCTTTCAGTTTTAACCTGCGTCCTGTCCCGCTTTCCATAACAGTGGTAAGGATATCAGTCATGGTACGCGCCGCATCTTTTTTGTATATGGCAGTTTCCGGCGGTTCCGGTGAACAGACTACATTTTCATCCGAATCAATAATGGATTTAATGCAGGTCGGCGCACGGTACATCCCGTCATTTTCCAGCGCGGCATATGCAGACGCCATTTCTACCGGGGACACTCCGTTGGTAAATCCTCCCAGTGAGGTGGCCAGCGTATAATCCCGCTCTACAATACTGCTGAAATTCATGTTTTTCAAATACTGCAGTCCGACCTTCGGCGTCAATTCCTCATATAACTGCCATGCCACTGTGTTTAAGGAGTGTGCCACGGCATAACGGAGCGGCACTTTTCCGGCATAACTTCCACTTGCATTCTTTGGCCCGCCCTCAAATTTATGGTCATCCACAACGGTGGACGGATCATAGCCGCGCTCAAGCTGCGGCGTATAGACAATCAGCGGCTTTATGGAACTTCCGGGCTGTCTGTGGCTCTGGTAGGCGCGGTTTAATGTATAGGAGGAAAAATCCTGATCCCTGCCTCCCACAATCGCAGCCACCTTTCCGGTGCTGTTGTCAATGCAGACTGCCGCTCCCTGCATCTTATACATGCCCTCTTTGTCCTTTTTTGTAAATTCCTTAAGCGCTTTATCCACGGATTTCTGCAGGGCCTTCTGTTTATCCATGTCTATGGATGTATAAATCTTATAGCCGCCGGAATAGAGTTTTTTCTGGCAGATTCCGTACAGTTCCTCATATTCCTCGTCATACTGCTCTTTTTCCTCGTCCGAATCAAAATAGTTCTGGAACTCAAACCCCTCCTGCTCCATCAGTGCACGGATAGCGCAGTAGTATGTATAGGTATCCACAAAATTGTTGATTTTATCCGAAGGGTCTTCCTTGGGACGGTTCAGGGTAATTTCCTCGGCAACGGATTCATAATACTGCTGCTGGGTAATCTTGCCGTCCTCCTTCATATTTTTCAGGATTCTGTCGCGCCGTTCAATGGTGTTCTGCGGATTTTTCACCGGATCATAATAGGACGGACGGTTTGGAATCGCGCACAAAAATGCAATCTGCGACAAATCCAGCTCCGACAGCTCGCAGTTAAAATACCCTCGGCATGCGGCATCTATTCCGTAATATCCATTGGCGAAATATTCATTATTCAGGTAGAATTCCAGAATTTTATCCTTGCTGTAGCGTTTTTCCAGCTCCATGGCAAGAAACATCTGCTTGATTTTGTACTGCCATGACCTGTCCGGCTTCATATACATCAGCTTCGCAAGCTGCATGGTAATCGTACTTGCGCCTCCCTGCGTGGTCTGGGTTTTTTTCAGCTTTGCCTCAATCAGGCCCTTGGCGGCACGCGCCACACCTTTAAAATCCACCCCGCTGTGGCGGTAAAATTTTTTATCCTCAATACTTATGGTCGCAATTGTGAAATAAGTCGGAATATCCTCATACTTCACATACTGCGCGTCTTTTTGTCCCTTCCGTTCCGAAATCAGGTCGCCGTTCGTGTCATAGACATAACAGGTCTGCGAAGGAATGAAAATCTTTTCATCGGAATCCGCCACCTCCCGCACCGCCTCGCGCTTGAGCTGCTGGATTTCATCGGCATATCCTCCAAAATAGTAATATCCAAATCCCCCCAGAACCGCCAGCATCAGAACAATCTGCAGTTTAACGACGAACCAGAAAACACGGTGTTTCTTTTTTTTCTTTTTCTTTCGTTTATCATTCTTGTCTGCCATATACTCTCCTCTTTTCAAACAGCCTTTTTTGCCCGGACTATTATCTTAATTTTTACTTAAAAGGGTACATATATGAAGTATTTTATCTCTTTTGGGACATATATGCAAATTATCTTTTTCTTAAATTTTTCTTTAGAATAAAAAAAGCGGTAAAAAACCCGCTTTTTTAAGTGTTGCTTTCTGAATTTTCGTTTACTGCTCCATATGTTTTCCCAGAAAACTGGCTGCAGACATGGTCAGCGCCCGGAGCACACCCATTCCCTCATTGCTTCCGTTTTTTTCCATCATGATGACAGACCCCTGGCAGTCCCCGTTGCAGGTAATCGTTGAAATAACCGCTTCCTTGTAATCACTGTTCCATTCTTTTGCGACAATCGGAAGCTCCCTGTGTACATCAGACACCGCAAATGTCCCTCTTTTTTCCATAAGCTGTTCCACTTCCGCACTTAAATGCTCGCCTTCTACTTCTTTCCGGCCGTTTCCCGCTGCGGCAATTACATAATCCCTGTCCGTAATACATACCAGTGCATCCACTGCCTGCGCCAGTGCCTGCGCATAGCTTGCGGCAAATTCCCCGAGTTCCCCGACCGGGGAATATTTCTTCAGCATGATCTCACCTTCCCGGCTGGTAAAAATTTCAAGCGGGTCTCCCTCCCGGATGCGGAGTGTCCGCCGGATTTCCTTTGGAACCACGATTCTTCCCAGATCATCAATTCTCCTCACAATTCCTGTTGCTTTCATATATTAAAATTCCTCCATATTCAATACTTTTTGTTAGTATCTGTAAATGAAGGAACTTTATGCAGAAAATTTTTGAACTTTTATTCCTCGTATTCCGCTGCGCAAAGCCATTCCTTCTGAATCCTTTATTTCAAGATAACACGCCGTACCCTTAATATCAATGATTATGTTTTCAGACTTCCACTTCCAGCAGACTGCAAAACTCCATCATCATTTCCGTATTCGGAATAAAGACCATGGATGTCCGGCGGTCATATGCCAGATAACCCAGATGCACCAGCAGAATCAGGATTTCGTCCTTTCCAGAAAACGCAGTTATATCATTACGGATTTTTTCTGTATGGACGGCAACCCCCTCTCCTTCCATCATCCGGATAACGGCATCCTTTAAACCGTCATAATTCATATTTATGTACTTTTTCACTTCCACGCTGGCAGCGGCCTGCGTCCAGCCATATACGAACTCCCCCAGACGCAGGGCAGACACGACAGCTCCCGGATTGTAAATACCGGAGAGACTGGAAAAAATATAACCGCCATACCAGCTGCTTACCATTTTCAGATCCATCCGGTACTTTTCGCACAGCGCGTTTGCCTCCTCCCCGGTAAACCCAATATATTCTGCATATTCTGCCGGATATATCACGGAATAATCATCGAAGATATTTAATGAGGAATATGTTTTGTATTTTTTTACCGGCAGGATTCCAGTCATGCAGGCAAGTGAAACATACGGCTGGTCTTTAAACAGATCCTGCAGAAAGTCCATATATTTTTTCTTCCCTTTTTCATTTTCACTTTCAACATGAAACACATAATCCCAGTCATCCATAATAAAAATGAATTTTTCTTTTGACCGGCTGTAGAGTTTTTCCAGCACCGCACTTAAATTTCCCTCTTCATAAACAAGCCTGTCTCCATAAGCCTCTTCAAGTTCTTCCAGGATTTCTTTCTGGATATACCGCAGCATTTTTTCAATGGAACCGGTTCTGTAAAATGCTTTTTGGACATTGAAAAAAATAACATTGTGACGGTTCAAGTGTTCTTCATAGCTTTCCTGCCCGGCAAATTCATACGGCGCAAACAATTCCCCTGAATCACAGTTTTTGCCATAATACGCCGCAAGCATGAATGCCGTTACGGATTTGCCAAAACCTGACGGACGGCTGAAGCAGACACAGTTTTGCCCGCTTCCAATCATCTTATTTGTCAAAGCAAGCAGCCCCGTTTTATCCACATATATTTCTGAATTGCACACCATTTGGAACCGGTCATTTCCCGGATTTAAATAAACTCCCACGCTTTTCCCCTTATTTCCCCTGCCCAGTGCTTCCTTAATCTGCATCTATTGTAACACTTTCCCCTTAATTTTTAAATATCTTAAGATGTTTTTTGCCATACAAAAAGAGAAATAAACCTGTTGTCATTTTCACCATGTGGTCCATGCCGTCATATTCATACTTTGTCAAGATTCTGGCATAGTCACTGCAATATCTCAGTAACAGTTCAGCCCAGGACTTTGCACTCCGCTGCAAAGTCCGTGATAACGCGTAAATTCTGCCAGGAGTGAATCCGGCTCTTTGCCGCAGGCAAACTTCAAATAGCCGGATTCAGTAACT